>JAFXFT010000277.1 GCA_017513385.1 Oscillospiraceae bacterium
CGCCGCCGTCGCGGATGTCGATGCGGGTATCAAGGTCATTGGCAACAAGGTAGATATACATCGGCTCCATATCTATCTGAGGACTGCTGCCGCCGATATGCAGAGAGAATGTTTCATCGATTTCATATACGCGGATATAAAGTCCCGAGCCGGTTTCATAATAGTCGAAATTATCAAAATCTTCCCAGCCCAGTTCGTAGCCCTTTTCGGCGAGCTTTATAACATGATGAAGCTGCAACACCTCTATTGGCGGCTCCGGTTCAGCCAAGGTGACTTGCTGCGTCGGTACTTCCTCAGCGCTGAAGCCCGCAAGAATGATGATAATGCAATCATACTCTTTGAGTCGCCCCGGCTCCTCGGTCAGACTTTGGCAATCCATAGCACGGACGCCGTTACCCACATCAAATGCCATTGCGGCTATTACTTCCGCTTCACCGGGCTTTACCTTTACTTCGTCCTTCTCTTCATAAGCCGTGGTCGACCAGCCCAAGTATTCGTAATATTCGGGAATGGGGAAGTATGTTATAAGGGAGCCTGCGGAGGGGCTCGGGTTGACCTCTATCTCAACACCGCTGTATTTTTCGCCCTCTTTGCGCAGGTGCATTGCAATATTTAGCTCTGTATCAGCGTCGGTAAAGGTCACGGGAATGCTCTGTCGGCATTCGCCATTAGTCCATATTTCGGCAACCACCGTACCGCTTTTGACTTCTTCGCCAAGCTCCATTTCGTAGGCTGCCTCAAGTCCCGGGCGAACTATATCATGCTCTCGCTCAACCGACCGCAAAATATCCCCCTTATCAACAGGGTCGGTGAGCAGACAGACCGCCAGCACGACGCAGAGCAGCAGCGCGATTATGACGATCCATATAACGGGCTTCTTCCACTTGGCAAGATTCTTGATACGTCCTCGGGTATCGCCCTCGCCGAAGGCAAGAGGCGTTCCCGCTATCAGCCGCCGTCCTGTGGCAAGGCTCAGAAGTGATGCGGAATAGTCGGCACGTATCTCGCTGCCGAGAGTTTTTATAACCGACTCGTCGCAGCTCATTTCCATGTCCTTGCCCGCAAGGATAAAGGCCAGCCACACCAGCGGATTGAACCAGTGCAGACACAGCGCAGCAAATGCCAGCACCTTCATCACATGGTCAAGGCGGCGGATATGCCGCTGCTCATGGAGGATTATGTACTCCTGCTCCCTTTCGCTCAGGGCAGAGGGCAGATAGATTTTCGGCAGGATAATTCCCATTACAAAGGGCGAAGTGATGCGGTCGGCAAGATAGATATTATCCCGCAGCAGCACCGCGCCCACAAGTCTGCGACGCAGTCTGATATAGGAAACGACGCTGTAAATGAGCATGACCGCAATTCCCGCCAGCCATATAAAGCTCAGCCACTGGGAGGGTTCAAAGCTTCGCGTGACCAGTGCATAAGGCTCCCCCGGCGGGGTTGTATCCATGACGTGCTGGTTGATCTGTCTGTCCGCGAGGGTTTCAAACTCGAAGCGCGGCAGGGTGCTGTCCACCATCTCCACGGAGACCGTTTCCATTCTCGGCACGGCGCTGACAGGCGCTTCAATGCTGAACGGGCAAAGCAGGCGCAGCAGCACCACAGCCCACAGGGCATAAGAAATCCACTTGGGCGCTTTTTTCAGCAGCAGACGTGCAGCGAGCACCACGGCAATGACAACGCTTGCGGTTTTCGTCATGTCCACTATCTGCATGAACAGGTTTTCAAGCATCACGTCACCCCCTCATCTTTTCAATGAGCTTCTCAAGCTCGTCTATCTCCTTATCCGAGAGCTTTTTACGGCTGCCGAATGCCGCCAAAAAGGCGGGCAGCGAGCCGTCAAAGGTCTCCTCCACGAATTTTTCGCTTTGCAGGGCATAAAAATCCTCCCTGCTTACCAGAGCGCTAACTGTTCCCCCTTCGTTTTGGAACAGACCGCGCTCACAAAGGCGCTTAAGCACCGTATAGGTGGTGGATTTTTTCCACGCCAGCTCCTGTTGGGCAAGCCTTGCCAGCTCGCCCGAGCTCACAGGTGCCTGCGCCCATATCATATCCGCAAACCGAGCCTCAACAGCTCCCAGCTTATATTCGCTCATGGTGCATTCTCCTTTCGTTCTACAGTTTGTAGACTCGCTCTTATTCTACAGCATGTAGACCGCACTGTCAAGAGGATTTTTCAAAGTTTTCCCAGTCTTTTTTGTTCATTAGTCATATTTTGTCGTTCTGAAACCTGTGCATTTTGCCGATTTATATTTTCCCTCTTGCATTTGGCAAACTAAAGTGCTATAGTCATGCCCAACAGCATAAATCCATTGAAACTTTCTGAATCGCAAGAGACAGGAAGCGGAGGAAACTCTGGAGAATCCCGCTTCGAGCGGGTGCCGAAGGTGCAAGGCGCTGCCCATGTGGCAGGTCGAATCTCTCAGGCAAAAGGACAGAGCAGGCATACAATACATTCTCTTTTTATGCCTGCGCCTATTTTTCGGAGTTGTCTTTCGGGACAGCTCTAATTTTTTTATTTGGAGGAAAAAGAGAATGAACTTTTTTGCAAACCTTGAGGCAGCGATATATCCCATCGTCTGCGACATCAACAGCTACCTTTCCAGCTACATCCTTATCGTGCTCCTTATCGGCGTAGGTCTTTTCTATTCCATCAAGACCCGTTTCGTTCAGGTTCGCTGCTTCGGCGAGGGCATGAAGAAGGTTTTCGGTAATATTAAGCTTCGCGGCGGCAAGCAGGAACGCGGTATGAGCTCCTTCCAGGCTCTGGCTACCGCCATCGCTGCTCAGGTCGGTACAGGCAACATCGTCGGCGCATCCGGCGCTATCCTCGTAGGTGGTCCCGGCGCTATCTTCTGGATGTGGATCATCGCCTTCCTCGGCATGGCTACCATCTACGCAGAAGCTACCCTCGCCATCAGCACCCGCAAGGTGGACGCCAACGGCAATGTAAGCGGCGGCCCCGTTTACTACATAATCGAAGCTTTCAAGGGCAAGTTCGGTAAGTTCCTGGCCGGCTTCTTCGCAGTTGCCATTATCCTCGCTCTGGGCTTCATGGGCTGCATGGTTCAGTCCAACTCCATCGGTTCCACCGTTCAGACCGCTTTCGGTATCCCCTCCTGGGTCATGGGTATCGTTCTCGTCGCTATCTGCGCATTCATCTTCCTCGGCGGTATGCGCCGCCTTGCTTCCGTTACCGAGAAGCTGGTTCCCATTATGGCCGGTATCTTCCTGCTTGGCGGTCTGATAGTCATTATCGCCCGCATCACCTATCTCCCCTCTGCAATCGGTATGATCTTCAAGTGCGCATTCATGCCTCAGGCTATCATCGGCGGCAGCATCGGCTACGCTATTAAGGAAGCCATCAGCCAGGGCGCAAAGCGCGGTCTCTTCTCCAACGAAGCCGGTATGGGTTCCACTCCCCACGCTCACGCTCAGGCAAACGTTGAGAAACCCCACGATCAGGGTGTTGTTGCTATGATCGGTGTTTTCATCGATACTTTCATTGTTCTCACCCTTAACGCTCTCGTTATCATCTGCACCCTTTACACCAAGGACGGTCCTCTTGCAGGTGGCTACACCGGCGCGGTTACCGACATTATCAGCAAGTCCAATCTTGCCCAGACCGCTTTCGGTGTTGTATTCGGTGAGAAGTTCGGCGCAATGTTCGTTGCAGTATGCCTCTTCTTCTTTGCATTCTCCACCGTACTGAGCTGGAACATGTTCGGTAAGATCAACGTAGTTTACCTCTTCGGCAAGAAGAACCCCAAGCTCTGCACCACCATTTATACCATTATCGGTCTTGTATTTATCTTCGTCGGCACCATGGTCTCCAACGATCTGGTATGGGAGCTCACTGACGCTTTCAACTACCTGATGGTTCTCCCCAACGCACTGGCACTCTTCGCCCTCTCCGGCGTCGTTGTAAAGTCCATGCGCAGC
>JAFXFT010000278.1 GCA_017513385.1 Oscillospiraceae bacterium
CTCCCTGCCCTCCCGCTATGTTCTGCACACTGTCGGCCCCATCATTTCCGGGCCTGTCACCGATCGCGACAAGGAGCTTTTGGCTTCCAGCTACCGCTCCTGCTTTGAGCTCGCTGAGGAAAAAGGTCTTGAGAGCATCGCCTACTGCTGCATCTCCACAGGAGTTTTCCGTTTCCCCAATGACCTTGCCGCGGAGATAGCCATAAAAACCGTCCGCGAATGCCTTGACAATGCCAAAAGCGTGAAGCACGTTATTTTCAACGTGTTCAAGGACGTGGACAAAATGCTTTACGAAAATATATTGGGATAAGAAAAAAGACGAGTAGACTTCCCGAAAAGGGTTGCCTACTCGTCTTTTTGCGTTAAGATGAATTTGTGAACAAACAACTAAAGCAAGACCAATGTACCGTATATGAGCGCCACGGACAAAGGTGCGGAAACGCAGAAAAAGGACTGCCGCAGAACTTTTTCATTCTGCGACAGTCCACAATTTTTCTTATTACATTTACTGCTTGTGTCTCATGCCGTACAAATCGTGGGAACCTTAGCCCTCGGAGACCATTCGGGCCAGAGTGGTGAAGCAGTTACGGCACCATGTACCGCCGGGGAAGGTACCGTCGCCGGAGATGGGATCCAGATAGTGGGGGAAGCCCTTCTGCATCAGGGCGCCCAGATAACGGTCGATGATGAGCTTGGCTTCTTCCTTCTTGCCGCCCTCCCAGAGACCGGTGAGGATGAAGATTTCGCCCGGAGGGCTGATGGCGCCGCTGCCCATGCGGGTGCCGATCATCTCGAAGTAGTCGGTCTGGATGTCTTCGCTGGCGATGCCGTAGGGAGTCAGGAGGTGATCCTCACGCATCAGGTCGGCGGTGAGCTTATCCAGCACGTCCTGAGGCAGGCGGCTGCCCAGAATCAGGGGGATATAGTGGATATTGCAGGTGGAGAATACGGGCTCGTGGGTGTACTGCTTCAGGCAGACGAAATGTCCATCGATCCACATCTTGTCCACCATACGATCCAGCAGATCCTTGGACATCTTGTACCAGCCGTCGATCTCTTCCTGGGGCTTGCCAAGAAGCTTGGCAAGGTCGCCCTGAGCCTCGAAGTTCAGAACCTCGTAGGCGCAGAGGTCGGGAGTAGCCATGGGGCCGTTCTCCAGATAAGCGGTAATTTCGTCGAAGCCGGTGCCGGCGCCGTTATCGAAGCCGGGGAGGCCGTCGTTGTCGTCATCGCGGCATTCCATGAACCACATGGCCCATCTGCCGGCGCCGACATACAGCTTCTCCAGATCTTCTCTGGGCCATTCCTTGAGCAGGTCGTGACGAGCCATGATGTTCTTCAGAGCCCAACCGTAGATGGGAGGCTTGATGCCGCCGGTGGCCCAGTGTGCTTCGTCATAGTCGTCCGCCAGCTGACCGGTCTCACCCTGGCGCTCCAGGGGAGCCATGAGCAGATCGCGGGCCAGATCCGGGATATCCTGCAGGGCGACAGCGTTCTGCACCAGCTGCCACTGAGAAACAATGACGCCTGGGAACATCTGAATCATCCAGCGGGGGGTGAGATCCGTGGGGCCCACCAGCATGGTCCACAGGTTATAAGCAGTCTCTTCGGCCTTCTGAGCATAGGGCTCGATCAGTTTGGGATATGCAGCCCAGAACTCTTCCCAGGACTTCAGCATGTCAGCCTTGGCCTCGGCATAGGTGACGTAGTCATTGGGAACCTTGACCATATAGGGGAATTCTTCCACCGCGAGGGTGAAGGTGCCGTCGGGAGCGGGGGTGGTGTAGCCAACGATACTGGTGGCACTGAAGGCGTGCCAATCCCAGGTATCCTTGAAGGTGAAGCCGGAGCCTTCAAGACCTTTGAAGCACATGGGGTTGGAACGCTGGGGGATGCTCTCCCAAGCGCCGTCCTTACGGGGACGAACGGTCTCATACATGCTGGCGTCACGGGTCCACTCCAGACCCATGCCGGGATCGCCCTCTGCCATGAGGCGATTGTAGGTAGCCCAGGTGAAGCGAATATCACCGTGGCGGGTGTGAAGCACCAGCTCGGCAGGGCCGGTCTGCTGGGTAGCGAAAGGTACGCGCTCTCCATTATAGGTGGCGAAGATCCGGTAGAGGCGAGCGCCCTCGGAGGACTGTCCGTGGGTACGCTTACCATGGCAAGTGGTGAGTGTCAGAGTACCTCTGCCATACTTTACGTTGTCGATGGCCAGAGCCAGATAAGCACCTGCACGGGAGAATCTGTACTGGCTTACAGGGAAATACTGCTTAGCATCCCGGAAGAAGGGATCTACGGGCTTAGGCATGTTCATGCTTGGCATAAAGTATAACCTCCTTAAACATATAGTTAGTTTATATATTAATTTCCATTCTATTTGTATTATAGCCACGTACTGTTATATAGTCAACACAGAGTTGCCGGACACATGACGCAAAAAGACGAGTAGTCAACCCTTTTCGGGAAGTCTACTCGTCTTTTTTCTTCGTGCTATTTTGCAACGCGCCCATCTTTTTTGCTTACGATTTGCTTAACTTAATGACATTGGACATCTACCCATGCGTTTATCTATATTATCAATAACCAAGCTCTTCGTTTATCAGTATTACTTCCGTTTCACCTATGCCGAACATGGGGCGCAGCAGCGTAGAAACGCCGCCGCAGATGCGCTGTGGACTGCTGCAATCATGGCACTTCAGTTCGCCGGTAGCGCATGGTGTTTTCATACCAAGGCGGCGGGCATTGAGGGGTGATGCCACATTGCGGGCGCGGTACAGCGCCGCGGCACCATCGGGTGCGATTTTGTTTACGCCTGCCACGATGATAAGCTTCTCATGACCAAACAGTGTAGATGCAACGCGGTTGCCGCTGCCGTCGATATTTACAATCTCGCCGGTCTCGGCTATACCGTTGGCAGAGGATATATAGACCTGCGCGCCTGCCGCCTTATAGCGCACCTCGTTCTGGGGCTGCTGGAACCAGTGCCAGTAAACGGTGTTATTCTCCATAAGACGCTCATATACGCCCAGTGCCTCAACGGTCTTGCTGCCGCCGATACCGATGGTCTTGCCGCTCAACTCGCCGACGATATAATCCGCCGCAGCCTCCTTATTTTCAAAAAAGCTGACCTTAAATCCGTTCTTTTTCAAGGTTTCTATAGTCTTTTCCACGTTCATCATGTCACGCTCCCGATATATAGTCTATGGCCCACACCATTCTCAGCGGCGCGTCCTTGAAATGATTTCCCTCGTTAAGCTCAAATTTCGCCGCAAGCAGCTGCGCGGTCAGGCGGGAATTATCCTCCACCATGCGCATTCGCAGGTCGCGGGCATTTTTCTCACGGTCGCCTACGGATATGTACACCCGCTCGGGCTGAATTTTCGGCGCATTGGCGTGGATATACTCAATCCAGCCGTCAAACCACAGCGAGCCCGAAGCCGAGGCAGCAAGGTTGAACAGTTCCGTATTATATATGCTCCAAAGAGCGAACAGCCCGCCCAGTGAATAGCCTGCAATTCCACGTTTTGCAGGAATGAAGCCCAGCTTCGCTTCCACAGCAGGTATAATGTCATTTTCAAGTTGCCGCAGATATTCACCCGCCCCACCTGCAAAATCCTCGCCGCCTTTGAAGGCGCGCGGTGCAGGCCACGGCGACATATCAGAGTTCCAGTCTATACCCGAAACACAGACCAGCGTGGCGGCTTTCGCCGAGGCGGCGAATATTTCCGCGCACTCCTCGGCGGCGGTGTGGATATAAATCACAGGGCGCGCTTCCGCATTTTCCGCCTTGAATACTGCGGCGGCATACCTGCCCAATTCTATTTTTTCCATAGCCACACCTCCGTTTTTTCATTGTATCACGCCCAATGATAAGTTTCAATACACCCGATGCGTTGACAGTCGGGCGGTTTTGAATTACACTCAGTATGGTGATTAATATGAACAATTACGATGTTTCAATAGTTCCCTGCGCCGACTATGAGCAGGCGGAATCCGCCCTCGCTCAGGTGCTTGCACCCATCGGCGGTCTTGACTGGGTGCAGCCCGGCATGAAGGTCGCGGTAAAGGTCAACCTTGTTACCGCCATGAAGCCCGACACAGCAGGCACAACCCACCCCGCTTTGGTCTGCGCACTGACGAAGCTCCTCAAGAAGCGCGGCGCCGAGGTCATTATCGGCGACAGCCCCGGCGGTATATACAGCAGCGTATATCTTAACCGAGTCTACAGTGTCACGGGCATGCGTGACGCCGTTGAACACGGTGCTAAGCTCAACGATAACTTCGGGCAGACCGAGGTCAGTTTCCCCGAGGCGAAGGAGATC
>JAFXFT010000022.1 GCA_017513385.1 Oscillospiraceae bacterium
GCATTCTCCCACAGCTCGTCGTCACACTCGTCGAATTCCTTCTTTGCGGTCTCTTCATGGCAGAATACCTTAACGACCTTCTGGCCGCTTACCATTTCCTCAATGAAGCCGTTTACAACAGCGAGAGAATACTGCTGCTTAACGAAGAACTTGGAGGAAACGCCGCCGATCTTGCCGGTAACAAGCAGCATGAATGCTACGAAGGCAAGAACAACGAGGGTGAGCCAGAAGCTCTGGCTGACCATAGAAACAAAGACAACAACAATGGTAATGAGAGAGGAGAAGGTCTGGGGCAGGGTCATACCGATAAGCTGTTGGAGAGTATCGGTATCGTTGGTGAAGTGGCTCATTACCTTGCCGTAGGTATGAGTATCGAAATACTGGATGGGCAGGGTCTGCATGTGGTCAAACATGCTGGCTCTTATATCTCTGAGAACACCCTGGCTGAGAGTGATCATGAGCCATTGACGCAGCCACTCCGTAACGAGACCCAGCAGGTACACGCCCGCCATAACCAGTATGGCTCGGAACATGCCCGTGAAGTCGGGGTTGAGGCTGGTAGCCAGAGGCAGAATGTAGCCGTCGATAAGCTTACCGAGGAAGATACCGGAAGCAGCGGATACAATGGCACTGGCAACGATACAGAACATTACGAGGAGAATGCGGAAGAAATAGGGCTTGATAATATAGCCCCATACAAGGCGCTTGATAAGAGCCTTGATGTCGTCGGTCATCTTCATCTTGGGACCGCGACCACGTCCGCCGGGACCGGGACCGCCGCCGCCGCGGAGGGAGGGATTTACGCGCATACGCTTACTTGCAGCGCTCTTGCCCTGAGGCATTTCAATGCCGAGATCCTTGAACTGATTGGGAACGTCCTTCTCATCCTTGGAAGGCATGGGAGGCATATTTTCCTTCATATTATCCTTCTTCGCCATCGAAATCTCCGCCTCCCTTCTGCTGAGACATATAAACCTCGCGGTATATCTCGTTGTTTTCAAGCAGCTCATCGTGAGTGCCGATGCCGTCTATGCGACCGTTTTCCATAACGATGATCTTATCCGCATCCTGAACGGAGGCGATACGCTGAGCGATGATGAACTTGGTGGTATCGGGGATCTCCTCGCGGAATGCGCGGCGGATAGATGCATCGGTAGCGGTATCAACGGCGCTGGTGGAGTCGTCGAGAATGAGTATCTTGGGTTTCTTGAGCAGCGCGCGGGCGATACAGATACGCTGCTTCTGACCGCCGGATACGTTGGAGCCGCCCTGCTCGATATATGTATCGTAGCCCTCGGGCATCTCGCTGATGAAGCCGTGAGCCTGAGCAAGCTGGCAGGCGTGGATCATTTCCTCGTCGGTAGCGTCCTCTTTACCCCAGCGCAGGTTATCCTTGAGAGTACCGGAGAAGAGAACGTTCTTCTGCAGTACAACGGAAACGGACTCACGCAGGGCGTTCATATCGTAGTCGCGGACATCTACGCCGCCGACCTCGATGCTGCCGCCCGTTACGTCGTAAAGGCGGGGAATAAGCTGGACGAGAGTGGACTTGGAGGAACCGGTACCGCCGATTATACCGACGGTCTCGCCGGACTTGATATCAAGATTGATATCATTGAGGCAGAGGCGACCGTCACCGGTGCGGCCATAGCTGAAGTTAACATTCTTGAACTTTACGCTGCCGTCCTTAACTTCCATAACGGGGTTGGCAGGATTCTGAATATCGCTCTTTTCGGTGAGGAGCTCATCGACACGGAGGATGCTGGCCCTGGACATGGTGATCATGACAAAGACCTGAGAGAGCATCATAAGGCTCATGAGCAGCTGAGTCGAATAGCTCATGAAGCTGGTGAGAGTACCGACGGTCATCTCGGTGCCGCCGCTGTTAACGATGATCTGAGCGCCAAGCCAGTAAACGAGCAGCTGGCAGGTATACATACATACCATCATCAGAGGACGGTTGAAGGAGAGGATACGCTCGGCCATAACGAACTCGTTGAAAATATCGTCGGAAGCGGTCTTGAACTTTTTACGCTCAAAGTCCTCACGAACGAAGGATTTTACCACGCGGATACCGCGCAGGTCCTCCTCAACAACTTCGTTGAGTCGGTCATACTTCTTGAATACACGATCGAAAATGGGGTGGGCAAAGTGCATGAGGGTGAACAGACCCACCGCAAGAACGGGTACGGCGCACAGGAAGATAAGAGTTATCTTGCCGTTGATGCGCAGACAGAAAATGAGGGAGAAGATCATCATCAGCGGACATCTTACGAGGACGCGGACGACGGTCATCAGTGCCTGCTGGACGCGGCTAACGTCGGAAGTCAGGCGGGTTACGATACTCGCAGTGCTGAACTTATCGATGCTTGCAAAGGAGAATTCCTGTACCTTGTGGTACATGTCATGTCTGAGGTTTCTTGCAAAACCTGCGGACGCACGGGATGTGGCAACACCGCAGCTTGCGCCGAAAATCAGGGAAACCAGGGCGCAGGCAGCTATGAGCAAACCGTACTTCACAATCTGGCCCATATTGCCGCCGGGAACATTGAGACCCTTATCCAGAAGCTGTGCCATCAGATAGGGAGACAAAACCTCGAGGAAAACCTCAAGACCGACAAGAATGGGTGCCAGTATGACGTACACTTTGAACTCGCGTATTGCACCAAATACACGCTTGATCAAAATAACACCTCCATTAAGCGTCGCACAATAAAACGCTTAATTTAATTTACTAACAAAAAACCGTCTAATAGACGGTACATAATAAGTATAATTAAAATCAACCGATTGTCAATAGAATTTAGTAAAAAAACTACACAAAGGGTATTAGTTTTATATATACCCTTTTCGCAAAAAAGCCTTTAATATAGCCATTTTTGAACATTTTCCGAATTTGTTCAGTTTTTTGGTTATATATGGTAAGGGGCGGCAGGGGCACGCCCCTGCCCTACGTTCACCGCATAAATCAACTTCACCTTGTAGGGAACAGGCCTGCCTGTTCCGTTTGTTACGATACTGCCGGAAGTAAACCGACATACGCGGAAGGGGCAGGCCCATTCCCTACGAATTTGTTTTTACACAAAAAAACAGGTGCTCTGCAGAAAAAATCTGCAGAGCACCCATCAATTCTCAATTACACATTATACCAGCTTGGTGGAGAAGCCGCCGTCCACTTTGATGTCGGCGCCGTTGACGTAATCGGAGGCGCGGGAGGCAAGGAAAACGATGGTGCCC
>JAFXFT010000279.1 GCA_017513385.1 Oscillospiraceae bacterium
CTCAGGATCTTCGGGGTTGCTGCCGAAAAAGCCCAGCAGTTCATCATTGGGGTGGGTGTGCTCATCAGGGAAAATGGGGTCATCCATTGCATGATGATACCAGGAGGTATTCATCTGAAATGCACCGGGAACGACGTTGTCATCGATCCAGCGGATTCGGGTACCAAACTTCTTATAACGCTCCAGAAACTCTGCTGAAAACTCAGGAGCCTGGAGATCGGTCACATAATACTTACCGTATTCGCCCTCATTGTTCATAACGGTGGCCATAGATCAGCACCAACTTTCATTAAAATTTATACTTTAATTATAGCCTACAGGCAATTCAATGTCAATTACTCAGCCTTTTATAGCCATATCGTAAAGCTCGTTCTTGGAGAGCCCGTGGTCAGATGCCACGCGCTTTACGGCATCCTTGAGGGATTTGCCTTCGCTCTGCAGGATGCGCACCAGCTCAAGAGCTTCTTCCATGCTGATAACGTGCTCAGTTTCCTCTGCACCGCGCACTACAAGCACGAACTCGCCTTTAGGCTCGTTTTCCGCATAGTATTCGCAGGCAGCCGCCAGCGTTGTGCGGACAGTTTCCTCGTGGAGCTTAGTAAGCTCACGGGAGATTGACAGTTCGCGGTCACCCCATACGCTCAGCATATCCTTTAAGGTCGCCTTCAGTTTGTGGGGTGCTTCGTAGAATATCATGGTTCGTTTTTCCGCTTTAAGTTCATCAAGCTGCTCGGAACGCTGCTTCTTGTTGGCAGACAGGAAGCCCTCAAAGGTAAAGCGGCCTGTGGGCAGTCCGGATAAGGCCAGCGCAGACACTGCGGCACACGGGCCGGGTATGCATACCACTCGCACACCGGATTTTATGCAGAGGTCAACAAGACCTTCACCGGGGTCGCTGATTGCAGGCATACCGGCATCGGTAACCAGGGCGCAGTCCTCGCCGCACATAAGGCGCTGGACTATCTTAGGACCGCTCTCCGCCTGATTATGCTCATAATAGCTTACAAGCTGCTTTTTTATTTCAAGGTGATTGAGTATTTTTATGGACACACGGGTATCTTCAGCGGCAATAAAATCCACCTCGGACAGCACCTGCCGGCAGCGTGGTGATATATCTCCCAAGTTTCCTATAGGTGTACCCACAAGGTAAAGTGTTCCCGCCATTACTGCTCTCCCCTTCTGTAAATCTTTCGTATTTCCTCCGACTCTCCGCCGGTTTCATCTGTCATTATCAGCGGCGGCTCAATAACAAGCCCCGGTTTGCCGCCTCTGCGAGCTTCTATGAGCACAAGATTGGGCGCAGCTCCGTTCTTATATTGAGTCATTCTCAGTCGCTTGGGTTCAAGTCCGCAGGCTGTCAATGTGCAAAACAATTCGGATAAGCGCTCCGGCCGATGAACTATCGCGAAGTTGCCGCCCCAGCGCACTGCATAAGCCGCTGCACGGCATACGTCCTCAAGGCTGCATTCTGCTTCTCCACGCGCCGTAGGCAGAGTATCGGACTCATATCCGCTGCCAGCAGCAAAGTATGGCGGGTTGGACACCACGAGGTCGAACTTGCCCGCTTCAAGGTGGGTCTTATACTCGCGCATATCCCCGTGAATGATATTTATATTCTCCGTCATGCCATTGAGTTCAACATTCTCGCGGCTGAGCTGAACAGCAGCAGGATCAATTTCAAGACCGGTAATTGCTATTCCCGGCTTATATGCCTGCAGCAAGATGGGCAGTACTCCCCCGCCGGAGCCAAGGTCGCATACTGTTTTTACTCTCGCAAGCTTTGTAAATGCCGCAAGCAGCACAGAATCGGACCCGAGTTTGAAAACCCCGGGCCGCTGCATATATTTAGGCCCTCCGGGCCATAATTCGTCGATGTTAGTCATGGTATAGCATCTTCCTTTACTCCGCACAGATACCGCCGGCAATTTAATAAGCGGATGCAGAGGGCAGTTTTGAACACTTTTTTCGAGCGGTCGGCAAGAGATTTTGTTCCGGATTTTGTGTTAAAACCCGAAGGAATACTTTGTGTATTTCAAGGGTTTTATAAGCAATAGTTGGGACAAAAGATCCGTCGTTCCGCCGAAAACAAGTTTTCAAAGCTGTCCTCATATAAAACAAGGGTTCGGAAAGCTTCGCTCCCGAACCCTCATCCCATCAAGTAATAATTACTCGGCCTTGATAGCCTCGGCGGGGCAGTTAGCCTCGCAGGTGCCGCAGTCAACACAAGTGTCAACGTTGATGGTGAAAACACCGTTCTCCTCGCTGATAGCGTCAACGGGGCAGCCGTCCATGCAGGAACCGCAGCCAACGCAAGCGTCAGTGATTTTGTATGCCATGAGATACACCTCCATTTATGTACTGCGATAATTCTACCATGTTTTTAGAAAATTGCAATCGTTAAATTATAAAAATACAGGAATTTTATATTCAAAAAGCCGTTCAAAACCACCAATCACTCCGATTTTCTTTCTGAGTTGTTATATTTCAAGATGAAGCGGCAAATAATCCCAGTAGAAAACTTACGGAAAAGGAGTGCGATTCCCTCTTGAAATACATCGACAGATTTACCGAACGCGCCAAAAATGCGCTCTGTCTTGCTTATGATTCGGCATGCGAGTTGGGGCATGAGTATATTGGAACCGAGCACATTCTGCTGGGTCTTGATCGTGAACCAGGCGGTGCGGCAGCACTTACGCTATACAAGCACGGACTTGATGAAAAGCGGCTATGCACCTGTATTGTGGATTTGGTGGGACGCGGAGTTCCCGGTACACGTCCTGCGCAGGGTTTCTCTCCTCGCGCGAAAAAGCTTATTGAGCTTGCGGTAAATGAAGCTTCACGTTCCCGCAGGCGATATATTGGCACTGAGCACCTGCTGTTGGGCATTCTCAGCCTCAGGGCAAGCAACGGGGCTCAGGTAATATCCAGCGCCGGAGTCAGCATAAGCCACATGTATAATGAAATCAGCGGCAGCTTCGGCTCTCACCCCACCCTGCCGCCGGAACAGCCCGCCGCACCTAAAAGCAGCAAAAAAGCAGACACTAAAACGCTCGATCAATACGGACGTGACCTTACTGACGCAGCAAGAAAATCGCAGCTTGATCCCGTCATTGCCCGAGATGCGGAAATTGACAGAGCAATACAGACCCTTATGCGCCGCAGCAAGAACAATCCCGTACTCATTGGCGAACCGGGTGTTGGAAAAACCGCAATTGCAGAGGGACTTGCGCTTCGTATTGCCTCTTCAAGGGTTCCTGAGGCCCTGCGTGGAAAGCGCGTAGTCTCTTTGGATATGTCCTCGCTTCTTGCTGGCACCAAATATCGCGGCGATTTTGAGGAAAGACTGAACAATGTTCTTTCGGAACTCAAAGCCTCCGGGAACGTAATACTGTTTATTGACGAGCTGCATATTTTAGTCGGTGCAGGTGCTGCCGAGGGCGCGATAGATGCGTCCAACATCATAAAGCCCGCACTTGGGCGAGGAGAAATACAACTTATCGGTGCCACTACGCTTACCGAGTACCGCAAACATATTGAAAAGGATCCCGCTTTGGAGCGCAGATTTCAGCCCATCATCGTCAAAGAACCGCAGCCCGCGCAGGCTTTAAGCATTCTCCACGGGCTTAAACCAAAATACGAAGCACATCACGGCATACGTATCAGCGACGAAGCCATAAGTGCAGCCGTTGAGCTTTCCATGCGCTATATAAATGACCGTTTCCTTCCAGACAAGGCAATTGACCTGCTGGACGAAGCTTCAGCAAGGCTGCGTATATCCGCTTATACACCAAACTCATCCAAGGCCGCAGATGTTGAGGGCAAGTTGGAAGCCGTAATCAAAGAGAAAAACAGCGCAATAGCCTCCCAGCAGTACGAAAAGGCAGCCAGCCTTCGCGACAGTGAAAGCAGGCTTCGCGCCGAACTGGTCAAGATACGCAGCACACCGGCAACACGCGCAGTTTGCGCCGATGACATCGCCGAAGTTATCGCCGACTGGACCGACATTCCCTGTTCCATGCTGACGCAGGCTGAAAGTGCGCGGCTTCTGCATCTTGACGATGAGCTGAACTCTTCTGTTATCGGACAAGGTGAAGCCGTCAGCGCCGTTGTGCGAGCTCTGCGTCGAAGCCGCACCGGACTCAAAGATCCTCGCAGACCTGTGGGCTCATTCCTGTTTTTAGGACCTACCGGTGTAGGAAAAACAGAACTGTGCCGCAGCCTTTCCAAATCAATGTTCGGCAGCGAGGAGGCCATGATAAAGCTTGATATGTCAGAATATATGGAAAAGCACGCCGTTTCCAAGCTTATTGGTTCGCCTCCCGGATATGTAGGGCATGACGAAGGCGGTCAGCTTACGGAAAAAGTACGCCGCAGACCATATTCCCTCATTCTCTTCGATGAGATTGAAAAAGCCTGCGACGAGGTTTTCAATCTACTGCTGCAAATAATGGAGGACGGTATTCTTACCGATTCCTTTGGCAGAAAGGTGGACTTCAAAAACTGCATAATCGTCATGACATCAAATATCGGTGCCGCTGATATTACGGACAATCGAGGCAAATTAGGCTTTGCCGTTCAAGCAGAGGACAGGCAATCCTTTATTTCCCAACGCATAAGTTCAGAGCTAAAGCGCAGCTTCAAGCCGGAATTTCTCAACCGTTTAGACGAAACGATCGTATTCCGCCAGTTAAATAATGAGGATTTGGCACTCATCGCCACCAAGCTTCTTGATGATCTCAGCTCGCGTATGGCAAAGTCGGGTATTGAATGCACCTTCTCTCCTTCCGTTTCACAGTTTATAGCAGAACAATCACGCGAACCGGGCTACGGTGCGCGACCTCTGCGCCGCAGCATACAAGCATCTATCGAGGACGCTATTGCAGAGCGCCTGCTGCGCGGCGATTTGCAGCAGGGCGGCAGCATAACGATAGACATCGCCGACAATAATATTGCTTTTTCGATTGCGTAAACTAAATCTTTCATTTTTACTATACTTGTGGTACAATAATTTATTATTGTACCATTATTTTTTATCGGAGCTGATGACATGGCCTTTGCACATCTGCATGTTCATACCGAATACAGCCTTCTTGACGGTGCCTGCCAGATTGACAGGCTTATTGAGCGTGTCAAAGAGCTGGGTCAGACCGCCTGTGCCATCACCGACCATGGCGTTATGTATGGCGCAGTTACCTTTTTCAAGGCTGCAAAAAAAGCAGGTATAAAGCCTGTTATCGGCTGCGAAGTTTATGTAGCTCCCCGCTCACTTACCGATAAGGAGCATGGTATAGACAACGAAAATCACCATTTGGTACTCCTATGCAAAAACGAGGTTGGCTACCGCAACCTTTGCTATATGGTAAGCCGCGCATTTGTGGACGGTTTCTATGTAAAGCCCCGTATCGACAAACAGCTGCTGCGCCAGCATTCCGAAGGTCTTATCGCCCTTTCAGCCTGCCTCGCCGGTGAATTGCCCCGCCTTATTCAAAGAGGAGAATATGGGCACGCAAAGCGCGTGGCATTGGAAATGTCCGAAATATTTGGCGACGACAATTATTACCTTGAGCTGCAGGATCACAATCTTGAGGAACAGCGCGATGTAAATAACGGTATTTTGCGACTCAGCCGTGAAACCGGACTTCCGCTCGTTGTAACAAATGACGCACATTATATCACCCGCGAAGATGCTTACGCTCAGGACGTGCTGCTGTGCATACAGACTCAGAAAAATGTAAATGACGTTGATCGCATGCGCTTCGAAACCGATGAATTCTACATCAAGTCCGAAGAAGAAATGCGCTCTCTCTTCCCTAATTATCCCGAAGCAGCCGATAATACTCAGCGCATTGCGGAAATGTGCCAGTTTGAGTTTGAATTCGGCAACTATCATCTGCCTGAATTTCAGCTTCCCGAAGATGCCGTTGACAGCCGCAGCTATCTGCGTCAGCTTTGCGAAGCCGGTCTGCGCAGACGCTATCCCGATAATTACGAACAGCTGCAGCCCCAGCTTGACTATGAGCTGACTACCATCGACACAATGGGCTTCAACGAATACTTCCTAATCGTTCAGGATTTCATTCACTATGCCAAGTCTCATGGTATTCCCGTAGGACCCGGCCGTGGTTCTGCTGCAGGAAGTATAGTATCCTACTGTCTTGAGATCACCGACGTTGACCCCATAAAATACAACCTTTTCTTTGAGCGTTTCCTTAACCCCGAGCGAGTAAGTATGCCCGATATTGATATTGACTTCTGCGTCAACCGCCGCGGCGAGGTCATCGACTACGTCAACCGCAAATACGGCAATGACCATGTTGCGCAGATAGTTACTTTCGGAACAATGGCAGCCCGTGCTGCCATCCGTGACGTAGCACGCGTACAGGGCATAAGCTATGCCGAGGCAGACACAGCTTCCAAGCTCGTTCCCTCCACCCTTAATATGAAGCTTGATGACGCACTCAAGCTCTCTAAGCCTCTCCACGATCTTTACGAGCGTGATGACACCATGAAAACCCTCTTTGATACGGCGCGAGCCCTTGAGGGTATGCCTCGTCATGCCTCTACCCATGCAGCAGGCGTTGTTATCACCAAGCGTCCGGTCTATGAATACGTACCTCTTTCCACCAACGACGATTTGGTTGTTACTCAGTATCCCATGACTCAGCTTGAAGAGCTGGGCCTGCTGAAAATGGATTTTCTTGGTCTGCGCAACCTGACTGTTCTCCATGATGCAGTGGAACTGGTACGCGTAGATCACCCCGATTTTGACCTTAATGCCATTCCCGATGATGACAAAAATGTTTTCAACATGCTCACTCAGGGCAAGACCTCCGGTGTTTTCCAGATGGAAAGCAGCGGTATGACCGGCGTGTGTGTTGGTTTAAAGCCCAAGAACATTGAAGACATCACCGCGATCATCGCACTATATCGCCCCGGTCCCATGGACTCTATCCCCCGCTTCATCGACTGCAAGCACCATCCGGAGCGCATAAAGTATAAGCACCCCATGCTCAAGGATATTCTTGATGTTACCTACGGCTGCATAGTCTATCAGGAGCAGGTTATCAAGATATTCCAGAAACTTGCCGGTTTTTCTTTGGGACAGGCAGATATGATCCGCCGCGCTATGTCCAAAAAGAAGCAGGCTGAGATTATCAAGGAGCGAAAAACCTTCATAGAGGGCGATCCCGAACGTAACATCCCCGGCGCTGTTGCCAACGGTGTTCCCGCCGATACAGCTGCTGAGATTTACGATGAGATTCTCGACTTCGCCAATTACGCCTTCAACAAAGCCCACGCCGTATCCTACGCTATAGTTGCTTATCAGACGGCATATCTCAAATATTACTACCCCTGTCAGTACATGGCAGCTCTTATCACCTCCGTATTGGACAACACCGCAAAAATATCCGAATATATTGCAGACTGCCGTGAAAACGGCATAAGCCTGCTGCCCCCCGACATTAACCGCTCCGGTGACGGATTTACCATAGAGGGCGGAAATATCCGATTTGGTCTTGCCGCCGTCAAGAACATCGGCCGTAACTTTATTCGCGCCGTTATCGCAGAGCGCAAACAGTACGGCAACTTCACTTCCCTCTACGATTTCTGCTCCAGAATGTACGGCAGCGAGCTTAACAAGCGCGCCATTGAATGTCTCATAAAGGCAGGTGCTTTCGATGGTCTTGGTGCAAAGCGCAGCCAGCTGCTTGAGGTATACACTGCCATTATGGACTCTATTGCCAATGACAGGCGCAGCAATCTTGAGGGTCAGTTTGACCTTTTCGGTGGCGAAGAAGAGTCTAAACACAAGGAAATACCGCTCCCCAATAAGGATGAGTTTTCCAGCCGCGAACTTATGGCCATGGAAAAGGAAGTAACCGGTCTTTATCTTTCCGGCCACCCCATGGACGATTACCGAGCTCTCTCTGCCAAGTTGGGCGCAGCACCTATCGGTGCAATTATGACTTCCTTCGAGACCGAGGGCGAAGGACAGTATTACGACAACCAGAACGTCACCCTAACTGGTATAACAACCTCAGTAAAGACTAAGACCACAAAAAACAACAGTCTTATGGCCTACGTAACCATAGAGGACACAACAGGCTCCATTGAGATGCTGGTTTTCCAGCGCACATTGGACGAATGGCGCAGTGGTATAGGCGAGGGTATTCCCGTTATTGTCAAGGGACGCATATCCGTACGCGACGAAAAAGAGCCGCAGATAATCTGTGGTTCCATGATCGAACTCAACGAAGAAAGTGCCGCCGTGGCTGCACGGCAGTCAGCTGCTCGTCAGCAGGACAGACGTTACCCTGTAAAATCGCCTTCCTCAGCCCTGTCAGCTTCTGCGTCCGATACAACCGCTAAAACTCTCTATGCACGATTCAAGCGACCTGAGGATAAAGAATACGAGCGACTCAAGCTCATTCTTATCATGTTCCCAGGCAGCGAAAAACTGGTTGTGCATTTCTCCGAAACCAAACAGACTTTATCAACACGCTGTGTTATTCATCCCGCGCTCATAAGTGAGCTCAAGAAGATGCTCGGCGACGAAAATGTGGTATTGAAATAAGGTGGATTCCATGAATCATATTGAACAACTTTGGAATAAAATGGCCACGGCCTATGACGCTTTCACCTCCGGTAAAAACGCATACAGAGACACCATTGAGTGGCCCTGTATACAGAGTATGCTGCCGGATATAAAGGGCAAATCCGTCATCGACCTTGGCTGCGGCAGTGGTCGCTATACCTTCCTTTTGGAAGATGCCAAGCCCCGTAAGCTCACCGGTGTAGATATATCCGACGAAATGCTTCGTATTGCCCGCGAGAAGGCTCAGTCCCGCGGTTCTATGGCCCGTTTCGTCAAGGGTGACCTGCACGATTTTGTGCCCGAGGATCAGTACGATGTGGTATTTTCCTCCACCCTTTCCCATTACATCGTAGACCTCTTCCCTCTTTTCGCTAACATTTACGATATGCTTACTTATAAGGGCATCTGCATAATCTCTGTTGTCAATCCCATCTATTCCGCCCACATCACAAAGGTAAGTCAAGGAGAGGCAGCTCCTCATGCCGACAGCTTCATTCAGCCTTGGTACAACGGCGACGAGGAGCTGGAGGAGCTTTTAAGCTACAGCTACCACCACACCTTCAGCGACTACATAAACGCGATAATCCACAACGGTCTGACAATTCTTGAGATGCAGGAGCCTCTCCACTCCGAGTCCGCAAACACTGACGGCTCTGTCCGTGAAATCCCCAGCTACCTCATAATTAAGCTGCAGAAAAACTAATGCAAATCCGCTCATTTAATTGGGCTACAAAATAAGTTAAAGCCACACTGCATACTGCGGTGTGGCTTTTATCATTGTGCGAACAACAGATTCTATGTACGGAAGTGCATTCTTAAATTGTTAGACAGATTGGAATTTACTCAGTTAGTAATCTTTCAGTTTCTTCCATGTCCTTTTCAATCAGGGGTCGCATACTGTCCTTGTACTTCGATAAATCAGCACCATGAAAACAGGACAGTATCCTTGGAATGTATTGTGGTTTTGCCATA
>JAFXFT010000280.1 GCA_017513385.1 Oscillospiraceae bacterium
GTAAAGGGCGGCATCCTCGCCTCTCCCCCTCCCGCAGTTGAGAAGGTATTCAAGGACGCTGACCCCAACGCTTCCGTTTCCTCCTGGGCTATCCGCTTCGCCGCCTCTCTCGAGGGCGTTATCACCGTTCTCAGCGGCATGAGCAACATCGCTCAGATGGAGGATAACCTCTCCTACATGGCTGACTTCAAGCCCCTCTCCGAGGAAGAGCGCAAGGTTATGGACAAGGCACAGGAAACTCTGGCCTCCATCCCCTCCATTCCCTGTACCTCCTGCGGCTACTGCATCCCCGGCTGCCCCATGAACATCAATATCCGCGGCATTTTCTCCGCCATGAACACCAACCTTATCTATGGCAATCTGGAAAAGGCCAAGTTCGACTACGGCTTCCAGACCGCTTTCCAGGGCATGGCTCCCGCTTCCGAGTGCGTCGGCTGCGGTCAGTGCGAGAGCGTATGTCCCCAGCATATCGGCATCATCGACGAGCTGAAGAAGTGTGCCGAGCTGCTTGAGGCAAAGTAATATCCCACGTCAATTCATAGGGCGGGAGTTTTCCCGCCCTTTTGAGTTTTATCCGGAGGCTTTATGTTCAATCGCCGTAAACGCAAAAAAGCAAGGCGCAGAGCCTTTGCCATAATCGCCGCCGCTCTCCTGCTGGTATTCTACGCTTTTGTCTACAGCAACAGCGTAGTAGTAGCCGATGAATACAGGGTCAGCATAAAAGATCTTCCCGCCGCCTTTGAGGGTTACCGCATAGCCATCGTTTCCGATGTTCACGGCAACACCTTCGGCGAGGACAACGAGAATCTGCTGGCTCCCCTAAGGGAGCAGCAGCCCGACATGATCGCCATTACCGGTGACATCTGCGACAGAAAGTTCCCCTCCGATGCAATTCCCGGTCTTTTGGCTCAGTTGGTTGAGATCGCCCCCGTATATTACGTCACCGGAAACCACGAGTGGGCGGCAAAGTACGTCGGCACCATGATGGAGTACTGCGAGGAATTCGGCATAACGCCTCTGCGGAACGAATATGTACTCCTGCAGGAGGGTGAGGATCATCTCATTCTTGCAGGAATTGACGACAAGAACGCTTACGCGGATCAGAAAACGCCCGACCAGCTTATGGAAGAGATAGTTGCCGAACAAGGCGACGAGCCGACCATACTGCTCTCCCACCGACCCGACCTTATACGTGATTTCTGGGTAATGGGCTATGACCTTGTCCTTGCAGGTCACATTCACGGCGGCATTGTGCAGATACCAAAGGTAGGCGGGCTTGTCGCGCCCTCGCGAAGGCTGTGGCCCGAATTCAGCAAGGGCCTTTATACTGCACCCAACGGCAGTTCTCTTGTAATTTCCGCAGGACTTGCCGGAATTCACATCAAGCAGCCGAGACTTTTTAACCCCCTGCACGTACCTATAGTAATTTTGGAAGGAGTGGAATAAATGGAAGAACGCTATGAAAAGCTCACGCTGCCAAACGGCGTGCGCATACTCTATGAAAAAATACCATACGTCCGCTCGGTAAGCGCCGGCATATGGGTCGGCACCGGCTCCCGCTTTGAAAACGCCGTGGAAAACGGCATTTCCCACTTCATCGAGCACATGGTTTTCAAGGGCACAGAAACCCGCAGCGCATCCGAGCTTGCCATGCTCATAGACGGCGCAGGCGGTCAGACCGATGCATTCACCTCCAAGGAAAGCACCTGCTTCTACGGCAAGGCGCTGGACACCCATCTGGACGTGCTGTTGGACGTACTGTGCGACATGTTCTTCAACTCCACCTTCCGCGACGAAGATGTCGAGTCGGAGCGCGGGGTTATCCTCGAGGAAATCGACATGTATGAGGACGCGCCCGAGGACCTCTGCAGCGAGCGTCTTTTTGCGGGCATTTACAAGGGCAATGCGCTTGCCCGCCCCATTCTCGGCAAGCCCGCCACCCTTTTCGCCATGACCGGTGAAACCATGAAGGAATACATGGCTGAGCATTATCTCGGCGGCAGTATAGTCATCGCCCTCAGCGGCAGCTTTGAGCAGCGCCACATCGACTACTTAGCCGAACGCTTCGCCAAAGCCCGTCCCGGCATAGAGAAAACGCCCAAAGCACCCAAGTACGTGCCTACCGTTACCGCAAAGCGCAAGCGCATTGAGCAGAACCACCTCTGCCTTGCCTTCCCCGCCTGCTCCTTCGCAGCCCCCGACCGCTACTCAGTACAGCTGCTGAACAACCTTTTCGGCGGCGGCATGTCCTCCCGCCTGTTCCAGACCCTCCGCGAAAAGCTGGGTCTGTGCTACTCCGTTTACAGCTTCACCAGCGCCCACTGCGACACGGGCATTCTCGGTCTCGGCACCGCCCTTGGTGAGGAGACCGAGGAGGAGGCTATCACCGCAATGATAGACGAAATAAAGAAGCTGCTGGACGGCGGCGTTACCGCCGACGAGGTCCAGCGCGCCCGCGAGCAGGTAAAGTCCGGCGTTCTCATGAGCCTCGAATCCACCTCCGCGCGCATGAACCGCCTTGCCCGAGGCGAGCTGTTCCTTGGCGAAATAGTTTCCGCCGAGGAGCTTATCGAGCGCTACAACGCCGTCACCGAGGACGACATTCTCGCCGCGGCGCGCAGCATTTTCCGCCCCGAAAACGCAAGCCTGTCCGCCGTGGGCAGAGTCCGCTCCACCGACGAATACCGCAGGCTGATACGGTTCTGATTTTTGACAAAACTCAATTTTTCTTGTAGGGAATGGGCCTGCCCATTCCGTTTTGTCAGCTTTACTTCCGGCAGCAGCGTTACAAGCGGAACGGTCAAGACCGTTCCCTACGAAATGATTTTAATGTCTTCAACATACGCAAAAAATCCCGTTTCCGATCGGAAACGGGATTTTTGTCTGCAAAATATTTTCGTTGCTCCGGCACATTTAACCGGGGGATTCTTCGGGCTTTGCCCTCTGAATGACATATAGTCTTTACAGCTTTACGTCATTGCGAGGCCGCAGGCCGTGGCAATCCCACATATGGTTGCTGCAAACCTTTATTTTCTTCGTTTACTAAGCTTTAGCCGTTTTTCTGGCTTTCGAGGTAGGCGCGGGCGCCCTCTTCCTCAAAGGTGATGCGGGTCTGGAAGTACTCGCCGTTGCGGAATACCTCAAGAGTAGCGCTGTCGCCGGCAACGTAGTTCTTCTTGGCAAGGATAAGGTCGGAGCTGGAAGTAATGGGCGTATCGTCCAGCTTAACGATAATGTCGCCCTCCAGCAGCCCTGCCTCAGCGGCACAGCTGCCCTCGTCCAGCTCTACGATGAACGCGCCCATGACCCAGTTATAATACTCGGCAATGGTCTGGGTAACGGTGCGGACGGTGATGCCGAAATAGGGCTTGCCGCGGACGAAGCCGTACTGGATAAGGTCGTCCACTATCTCCATTGCGTCCTCGATGGGAATGGCAAAGCCGAGACCCTCAACGCCTGTGGAGGCATACTTGGCGGAGGCGATGCCGATAACCTCGCCCTTATCGTTGAAAACGGGGCCGCCGGAGTTACCGGAGTTGATGGCGGCGCTTATCTGGAACATTCTGATGCTTGCATTGGCTTCAACTGCTATCTCGCGGTCAAGGGCGCTTACGATACCGTCGGTGAGAGTATAGGTCAGCTCACCGAGGGGGTTGCCGATAACGTAGACGTTCTGTCCTACAATGAGGCTGCCGCTGGTATTGAGGACCAGTGCGGGCAGGTTCTCTGCCTCAACCTTCAGCAGCGCCACGTCGTTCTCGGCTTCCTTGCCGATGATGCGGGCGCTGTACTTATCGCCGTTATACATGGTGACGTTTATCTCAAGGTCATTTTCGTCAGCATGCTGGACGACATGGTAGTTGGTGAGAATATAGCCGTCGGTGGAGATAATGAAGCCGGAGCCGCTGATTGCGGAGCTGGTCACCTGACCGAAAGCGTTCATCGCGGTAACGTCCACGGTTATACCCACGCAGGAATGAACCGCCATGTTATACAGCTCGGAGGCGGACAGGGTCTCGCCGGTATATGCGCCGCCCATGCTGACGGGTGGAGTATTGCTGCCGTCATTTATCTGGGTATCCAGCGTAATGCCGGAGGACGGAATATCCGGAGTCGGCGCAGGCTGAACATCTCCGCCATTGGGCAGATGCGGCTTGGAATTATCGATTTTTGCAACGGTAAGACCGTCCATGCTGGCCACAAGTATGCCCACACCGCTGCCGGCGATACCGGCAAGAATGATGCAGATAAGGCAGATGGCGATTATGCGGCCTTTCTTTTTCTTTTTAGGCTGTTCCGGCTGGTAATTGTAGCCGTAGTTATAGCCATTATTTTCGGGTTTATAGTCCATTATACGTTCCTCCTTAGGGAGAAGTTTGCCCAATTTGAATTCTTGCTATTAGGATAACACTGATTTATGTACAATCCATGAATTCATTCCCAACATTTTTTGAACATTGGGCGGCAAAATTACAGCTTGATGCCCTTCATGGAGGACTCCAACGCGTCGAGGTTGGGATAACCGTAAAGTTTTGCGGTATTTTCCACAATTTTTATGGAAAGATTCTCGCCCTTCTCCTTTGCGGCAAGGGTATCGCGCAGGCAGAAAGCAAGGGTAGGCTCGGAATAGGTGAGCAGCTCGCTGTAAAGGTAATTATCGATAGCTGCCCAGCGTCCGCCCTGCTGAGAGGTCTGGGGGCGACCCATGCCGGAAACCAGCGGATACTTCTCCGCCTTTTCCTGCGCCCACTGAGCGTGGATATCCGCGATCTGGTCGACTATGTTTGTCTTTTCCTCGGTAATGGGCGGCAGCATGACCTTTATGACCTCGTACTCCTCGGGATAGGTGACACGCATCATATAGCCGTACTTGAAGGCAACGAGATTTTCACCCCTGCCCAGCGCCTCGCGCAGGTCGGCGCGGTAGCTGTCGAGAGTGTCCATTGCCCATATCATATGCTGGCTGCGGCGCATTATTTCAAAGGTGGGCCAGTCGTCCTGGCAGGAGGCGCGGCCGCCGTTATTCTGGGTGGCGGTGAACATGCCCCACTCAAGGCGGATAACTTCGTTTATAAGCTCTTCTCTGGTCATAGCTTCGCTCCTTAGTCAGCCCACAGGGGCAGGCGGCGGATCTGGTCATCCTTGATACGAGACTGAAGCTCGGGGCCGTGGTCGAGGAGGAAGTCTGAGTTGGAGCTGGTGAGACCTTCCTTCTTCAGCTGCTCAATAATTACCTCGGAAATCTTCTCGATGATCTGGGCAGATGCGCGAACCTCACTGGCGGAAATGAAGCCGTCCATGTACATTGCCACCTCTTCGCCAAGGATAGGCAGGGTCTTGAGGCTGCGGTGAGCCCACTTATAGAAGGGGCAGTACTTGTGGTTGATGAGGTGGACCATGGAGCAGGCGTCTTTCATGAACTCGGAGGCTGCCATCCATGCGGCAACGTACTCACCGCGGCGCATGCAGCGGGTATAGTTATACTGACCGGACTGAGCCATGGTCATGCAGCGGGCTGCCATCTTCTTCAGGCGCAGCTCCTCGGGATACTGGCGCTGGAGGATCTTGCGGAACTTGGTGAAGCGGCCCAGCTCGTCGGAAAATACCTCGCCGTTGGTGGCAATGGAGAGGTTTACTTCGGGGATCATGCGCCATTCCTGAATGGTGGCGGGGGTGCGGTCAAGACCGATGAAGCGGGCATAGAAACCGCCGATGGTGAAAACGCCTTCGCGTCCGTCACCGTACTGGCTCATGTTAACGCCCTCATAGCCCTTGTACTCCTTGGTAATGGTCTCCATGAACTTCTGCAGGTCGCGTCCGAACTCCTCGAAGTCCTCCTTGGTGAGCCAAATCTGCACACGGGGGCCAAAATCGTGGTCCTGGCTTATCTCATCGTCAAAGCCGTAGCACTCGGAACCGTCGCCGATAAGGCCGAAGGCCATGCGTTCTATCTTATCGCCGAATTTTTCTTCTATAGCAGGACGAACTATGTCCTCATAATAACCCTTGGAAAGCTCCAAACCCTTCATAACAGGTCACTCCTTAATGTAATGAATTGACGGTTTCTCCGTCATGAATTCTCGTTTTTCTCCGTGAATTGCTTGCGCATGAATTGCCGCTTCGCGGCATGATTTTTCAACAATTCACTTTTGCTGATTTTTCTTAGCTGTATTTATTGATGCAACAAGCAGCTTTCGGATTTTACTGCACTGCAAAAACATCGCATTGTGCTGTGCTTCGGTGATGATGTCAGTTTCCTTGAATATATCGAGCCAATACTCGCTTTCATAACACTCTTTCAAGGATATTTGCAGCTTATTTATAAAATCTGCTCTGCTTGCAGCATAGTTTGCCTCGTGTATATTAGCCCCAACACTTGTACCACTGCGCAAAAGTTGGTTTGACAAGACATAATTTTTTTGACTGTTCTGTATCTCCGTGCACAGGTTTATAGTATCTATCGCAAATCGTTTAGATAAATCCACAAGTTGATTTTCTCCCATGCTCACCCTCCACAGATACATACACTCTTATGCCCTCAGGCAATTCATGTGCGTAAGCACAATTCATGAATTTGCAAAATTCAATTCATGCCTTTAGGCAATTCATTATATACTATATGGTCTCAAAATGCAATCACAGCTCGCGCAGTACACGCAGGTGCTCGCCCTCGGGGGTGACGACATAGCCGCAGCAGTTGCCGGTCTGCCAATCGTAATAGCCTCTTTCGGGCAGACCCATTGCGGCAAGCAGCGTCATTATGGTGCCGCCGTGGGCAACCAGCGCTATCTGCTCGGAGTAATCCTGCAGCATTATATCCAGAATCAGCTTGCCGAAGCCCTCCAGCACGCGCTCCTTGACCGTCATAAGGCTCTCGCCGCCGGGAATTTCGCCCGTGCCGCTGCTCTCCAGCCAAGCGATATAGTCGGGGTCGTCCTTGAGTTCTTCATAGGTCTTGTACTCGAACTTGCCGAAGTTGGTCTCCTGCAGACCGTCGATAACTATGGGCGTTTTACCGGGGAAAAGTATCTCTGCCGTCTGGCGGCAGCGCAGCATGGGGCTTGTGTAAACAAGGTCGGGCATGAGCAGGAACTGTGCCTTCTGCTCCGCCAGCTCTATACCCTCGGGGCAAAGACCCTCGTCGGTGCTGCCAACGTAGCGCCGCTGCAGATTTCCCGCCGTCATTGCATGACGAATAAGCATTATTTCCATGATATTTCTCCTTTGCAGAGTAGTGTAGTACCGAGCCGACCGCAGGTCGCCCCCTTGTTAAAGGGGGCTGTCAGCGGAGCTGACTGGGGGATTCAATTTGAGGTAATAGGTAATAGTGAAAAGTGAAGAAGTGAAGAAAAAGTTTTTCCACCTATTACTTATTCACTTTTACTTCTTACTTTATCTCGAATCCCTCCACCGCTTACGCGGTCCCCCTCCCTTTAACAAGGGAGGAAATGTCCACCGTATCTGCTCAGCGTTTTTCCAACTGCTGCAGACGCTCCTGCACTACACTTTCTATGTAGTCGCATACCCCCGCGAGATTATGATTAACCTCGTTGTTGGGTATCCTCAAAACCAGCAAATTATATTTTTCTATTCTTTCTGTGCGTACTCTATCCCGCAGCAGCCCTTTCTCCGTGTAATGCTGTGAGCCGTCCAGTTCTATAACAAGCTTTGCTTTGGAACAGTAAAAATCCACAATATATCCATCTATCACCTTTTGGCGAAGGAATCGCAGCGGATATTTACGCAGGAAACTATACCACAGCACACCCTCTTCCTTAGTCATATTCTTGCGCAGGGTGCGGGCAGCTCCCGTCAAGGCGGGATTATGTTTATATTGTGTCATTTTATCCGCATGGGGATACCGCACAAAACGCGCTCCACGCTTTCGGCGGTCTTTGCAAGCTCGCAGCAGATGCGGCCTGTACGCTCGCGCCACTCGCGGTCGAAGCGTTCTACAGGCACTACACCGCAGCCCAGCTCGCGGCATATGATGATTATATCGGGATTCTCCCTGCAAAGCTCCTCCACAAGAGCCTCGGGCTCTATGCCCTCGCGCAGGCAGCGGGCGACCTCCTCCTCAAGGGCATAGAGCACCTTGGCAGACTTCGCCGCGGACAGCTCGCTGACTATATCGGCGGGCGCTATATCATAAGCCGAGGCCGCGTAGTCACGCTTGCCCTGACCTTTTCCACCTATTATAAGACGCATAAACTTAACTCCTTAAAAAATCTTCTGTGCCAGTACGGCGAAAGCCACGCAAATCAGCTCGCAGAGCTGCAGGAACCAGCCTGCGGTATCGCCCGTGATGCCGCCGAACTGCTTATAAGCGGAAACGCGGTAGAACACAAAGGTCGCCAGCGCACCCACGGCGCAGGCAGCGCCCACGGCAGGCGAGAGCGCTATCATCGCCGCAACGGCGGCGACGAACCATATTACCATTACCACGCGGACCTTTTTGCTGTCGGCAGCCTTTGAGAAGGTGGCAAGCAGACCGCCCGTGCGTGCATTTTTAAATGTAACAACTCCGAAGCCGCTCAGTGCGCGGGAGACTACGGGGATAAGAGCCAGCGCAGCCATGACGTCAGCTCTCAGCTTTACCTCCGTCCACAGGGCGGTA
>JAFXFT010000023.1 GCA_017513385.1 Oscillospiraceae bacterium
AAGGGTGGGAGGAACGTCCAGATCCATGAAGCTGCCGGACATGGAGTCCTTGCCGCCGATAGCGGCTACGCCGAGACCCAGCTGGGCTCTGAGAGCACCGAGCAGAGCAGACATGGGCTTGCCCCAGCGGGCAGGCTCTTTTCTCAGCTTCTCGAAGAATTCCTGGAAGGACATATATATCTTTTCACGGTCGCAGCCTGCGGCAACCAGCTTGGCTGCAGACAGGATAACGGCCTCATAAGCAGCCTTGAAGGGATTTGCCTTGGAGGCTGCGGGGTCAAATGCAAAGGACATTACGGAGCAGGTCTCGCATTCACCCTCAGTCACGGGCAGAAGGGCTGCCATGACCTGAGTGGGAGTCAGCTGAGTCTTGCCGCCGTAGGGCATGAGAACGCTGCCGGCACCGATGGATCCGTCGAAACGCTCGCCAAGACCGCGCTGAGAGCAGAACTCCAGCTTGCCGATAACATCTTCAAGGTAATCGGCTGCATTGGCATCGCCCTTGCAGCAGCACTTCTTCTCATACTCGGGAACATAAGCGGTGGTATACTTTGCAGCACCGTTGGAGGACAGAAAATCGCGGGAGATATCAACTATCTTCTTACCTTTGAGGGTCATTTCCATGCGATTTCTGTCGGTAACCTCGGCAACGATATTTGCCTCGAGGTTCTCGGCGGTAGCGCAGGCAATGAACTTCTCTGCGTCCTCGGCTGCTACTACAACAGCCATTCTCTCCTGAGACTCGGAGATTGCCAGTTCGGTACCATCAAGGCCTTCATACTTCTTGGTCACGTTATCGAGGGTAACTGCAATACCGTCAGCCAGCTCACCGATTGCAACGGAAACGCCGCCTGCACCGAAGTCGTTGCAGCGCTTTATCATAACGCTGACCTCGGGATTTCTGAACAGACGCTGGATCTTGCGCTCCTCGGGAGCATTACCCTTCTGAACCTCTGCCGCACACTCACTGAGAGAGCTGAGGTCATGGGTCTTGGAGGAACCGGTTGCACCGCCACAGCCGTCGCGGCCGGTCTTGCCGCCAAGCAGGATAACAACATCACCGGGTGCGGGACGCTCTCGAACTACATTCTTATAAGGTACAGCACCGACAACAGCGCCGACTTCCATACGCTTTGCAACATAGTCGGGGTGATACAGCTCGGTTACGAGGCCGGTTGCCAGACCGATCTGGTTACCGTAGGAGCTATAACCTGCGGCAGCGGTGGTGGTAAGCTTTCTCTGGGGCAGCTTTCCGGGCAGGGTGTCTGCCACGGGTACGTTGGGGTCGGCAGCGCCGGTAACGCGCATTGCCTGATATACGTAGGAACGGCCGGACAGAGGGTCACGGATAGCGCCGCCTATGCAGGTAGCTGCGCCGCCGAAGGGCTCAATTTCGGTAGGATGGTTATGCGTCTCATTCTTGAACATGAGCAGCCAATCTTCGGTCTTACCGTCGATCTTGGCATCTACATGAATACTGCAGGCGTTGATTTCCTCGGAAATATCGATCTCCTTAAGACCGCCGCGCTTCTTGAGGGTCTTGGTACCGATGGTAGCCATGTCCATGAGGGTAACAGGACGTGCTTCTGCCTTATCTCCGTATACTTCGCGGCGGGCAGCGAGATATTCCTCGTAAGCGGCCTTGATGTCGCTGTCTGCTATCTCTGTCTCGGTGATCTGGGTACCGAAGGTGGTGTGGCGGCAGTGGTCAGACCAATATGTATCAATAACCTTGAGCTCGGTTACTGTAGGATCACGCTTCTCCTCGTTCTTGAAATACTGCTGCATAAAGCGGATATCGTCGATGTCCATAGCAAGAGAATACTCTTCCATAATTGCAGCCAGTGCTGCATCGTCAGCGGCAATGAAACCGGCAACGTCCTTGACATCTTCTGCCTCGGGATAAACGGCGATAAGGGTCTCGGGCTTGTCCATTGCAGCCTCGCGGGAATCAACGGGGTTGATAAGATAATTCTTGATTTTCTCCTTTTCCTCGTCGCTTATATTGCCGCCGAAAGCGTAAAGTCTTGCGTAGGCAACTGCGGGTCTGTCGGAGCATTCCAGCATCTGAATGCACTGAGCACAGGAGTCGGCACGCTGGTCGTACTGTCCGGGCAGAGCCTCGGAGGCAAGAATCCATGCGTCTTCGGCAAGAGCAGGCAGTTCTTCATCCCAGCACTCGTCACAGGGAGGCTCGGAGAAAACGGTTGCCTTTGCTCTTTCGTAAATTTCAGGGGTAATACCTTCTACATCATATCTGTTGAATATGGTGAGGGTCTCTGCGGCAGTAACGCCAAGGTTATTGCGAATATCCTTGAGCGCAGACTCTGCCTCTACCGCGTATTCTTTCTTTTTTGCAGTATAACATCTGTAAACCATAGCTACCTCCATAGTATCTGATGATACGGTATATACATCTTTATTTTTTATTCAGCGTTTATCGACCATGCGGTAATATCGTTGAACAGGTTATGGATCGTCGGGGTCATGCCCGACACGGTTTCGCGATGGGTATAAATTGTTTCTATCTCAAACATCAGAGAGATGATCGGCAGGTGCTCTGCAATATAGCTGTAAAGCTTTGCTGCTGCATCCTGTTTCTCTTCCTCGACCGATGCATTGAAATCATAAATAAGACTCTGCAGCTGAGAATCATAAACGCCGTAATTGGCGCTTCCGCCATAGCTCAGCAGTTGGGTAAGATCAAAGTCCGCCGTGAGCATAACCTCGCCGAGATACACGTCATAATCCCTGTCTTTCAGTGCCCGCATATATTTGTCCCAGCTCAGTTCCCGAAGAGTTATTGTTATGCCTCTTTCGGTCAGACTATCTCTGAGTGCGCGAGCCATCTTTATTTTGGCAGGGTTTTCCTTGTTCACCACAAGGCTGAGGCTTATCTCTTCTACTGAGCTTTCCTCGAGGTCAAGATATTCAAGCATTCCGTCCTGATCGTAATCCTCAACGAGATACTGTATCTTAGCATCTTCGATATCCTGCTCGCCAACAGTGAATACATCATAACTTTCCGACCAGAAATATGCCTCAGGATGCAGCGGAAGCGTGGTCGGCTCCGCTATGATTATATCCTCCGAGAGCATTCTGCGATCGATCAGCGACGAGAACAATACGCGCCGATTTATGTCGGACAGAAACTCGTTCTTGCTGCTGATGCCAAGGAAATAAAAGATTGAGGTATCCCTTGCGCGGGACTCGGTATTTCCGCTGTACTCAAGGTAATTCACGTCCGCTTTCGACGTTGTTACAAGATCGACAAGACCGGAGTCAAAGGCGGTAATAAGCTCGCCGCCACTATATTCCTTGAGGTACAGGCGGTCTGCAGGAAGCTGAGCAAAATCGCGATGCTCACTAAATGCCTTCAAGTACCGGTACTCCCCTGCATCTGTATAAACGTAAGGACCGGAACCTACAGGCACAGCCTCTTTCCCGCTGCCGTTTTTTACTATAGGTATATCCAGCAGGAGCGGGAGATTGTAATTCACTCTGCTGAGCTCCACATAAACGCTACTCTCCAAAACGTAAGCTGCGGTTATTATCGAAAGTCGCGATGCATAATTATCGCTGACGCGAGCCAGTTCTATAGAATAAGCCACATCTTCCGGAGTGAGCAAGCTGCCGTCATGGAACTTTACCCCATCTTCGATATCAAAGCAGTATACCTTGCCGTCACTGGTTGAGAACTCGCGGCAAAGCACATTTGAAAAGCTAAAATCGTTATTTACCTCAAACAGTCCCTCATACATGAGAGGGGCTATATCCACATTTGCAGAGCTATCGGTATAATAGGGGTTCAGCCCGGCTTCTATATCGCAGTTCAGGGAAAAAATATCATCTGCGTAATTAGGTTTTCTATCCGATACACTTTGGGCAGGTCTGCTTTCTTCTTCCTCTTCGGGAGGCGGCAGGTCGCCCATCTGCGGCGGATTGCAGGCCGTAAACGAGCCAAACATCAGCAGCATCGCCAACATCATAGCCATCGACCTTAGCTTAATTTTCAAATCAAATCCTCCATTTCACCGCATATGCGGCACAAACAGAAACAAGACTCTCTTATTACTTCAAATCATCTGAGGGAAATCAGTGCCGCCTGCGTACCGCGCTCTCCGTTGGTAGCACGGTGAGACCAATATTTCTCGCAGGAGCATTTTGTGCATTCGCTGCTTATTACGATATTTTCGTCAGGTACACCGGCTCGAACAAGCAGCAGTCGATTGATTTCCTTGAGATCCACATGGTATTTGCCGTTCTTATCGTCCACAGCAATGGTGCTGATGTCGCAGTCCAGCCCCAAAGCCTTAACAGCCTCATAGACTTCTGCTCCGGTTTCAAAGCAGCGCACGCCTATTCCCGCACCTATTGCGGCGTAGATGTTCTCTGGCTTACCGTTATATTCCTCGCACATAGCCTTCACCGTTTTGCCGACTATATCGGCAACGGTTCCGCGCCAGCCCGCATGGGCTGCACCTATGGCATTGCTGTCCTCTGCATAAAGAAGTACGGGAATGCAATCGGCAGTAAACACAGCAAGGGTCACATTACTTTCATCTGTTATCAGCGCATCAGCCTCGTAAGGAACCGGATCACTCAAGTGCTCCCTTTTATCGGCAGCACCGACCTTGCGGACTATATCGCTGTGGATCTGTCTGGTAGCCACAATGCTCGCGGGGTCTATGCCCACGGCGGAGCATATAAGCTGATAGTTCTCTTCTACCTTTTCGGGGTCATCACCGCGGCTGAAGCCAAGGTTAAGAGATGAATATATTCCCTCGCTGACTCCACCCTCGCGGGTAGTGAAGGCATGGACAACATTTCTGAAATCGTCAAGATTATCGGCGGTCATCCAAAGCTGTTCACCTCTAATATTTTCGGTAAAATAATCCATCATATCAAGCATTTCTTCCACAGCAATTCTTATATTTCTTGCCGCTGCCACAGGGGCAGGGCTCGTTGCGGCCTATCTTCTTTGCACGGACAGGCTGCTTCTTGACAGTACCGTCTCCGGCAGTGCCGCCGGTGGTTATCTGGCGGGTCTGCTTGCGTTCAAGCTGTTCTGCCTTCTTTATCTCCACTCTGAACATACGGCGGACAACCTCGTCCTTAATACCGTTTATCATAGCTTCGAACATTTCGCTGCCCTCGCGCTTATATTCGTCAATGGGCTTGACCTGGGCATAGCCACGCAGACCGATACCGCGGCGCAGCTCTGCCATCGCGTCAATGTGATCCATCCAGTATTCGTCAACTACATGCAGAAGGATAACGCGCTCGAACTCACGCATTACAGGAACATCGCTTTCGGGCATAAGACCGAAGCGTTCTTCCTTGGCTGCGTAAAAATCAAAAGCGTACTTTTCAAGTATCTCGCAGAGATAGTCAACGGTATAGCCATTAAGCTCCTCGATAGTGGGATTAATCTCATCTCCCCTGAGGAACAGACCAACAAAGGGACGGATAGCTGTCTTAAGCTCATTAAGGTCGGATACATAGCCTCTCTCGCCTACGGTGTCCACCAGATCCTGATGGATAACGCTGCGAATCATATTCTTGATGCTGGCGCTGATGTCCTCGCCGTCAAGAACCTGTCTGCGCTGACCGTAGATGATCTCACGCTGCTGATTCATAACGTCATCGAACTCAATGGTGCTCTTACGCATCTGGAAGTTGCGGCTTTCAACCTTGCGCTGAGCCTGCTCAATAGCATTGGAGAGTATACTCTGGTCGATGGGAGTATCCTCATCAAGGCCCATGGTTTCCATAACTCCCTGCATTCTCTCGGAGCCGAACAGACGCATTATATCGTCGGTCATGGAGATGTAGAACTTGGACTCGCCGGGGTCGCCCTGACGTCCGGAACGGCCTCTCAGCTGGTTATCAATACGGCGGCTCTCATGGCGCTCGGTACCAACGATGAACAGACCGCCTGCCGCTCTTACCTTTTCAGCCTCAGCTGCTGTAACGCTGCGGAAGCGCTCATAAGCATCGGCATATGCCTTTCTCGCTTCAAGGATAAGCTCATCATCGGTATCGGCATAGCCGGTAGCCTCGGAGATGACCTCCTCCTCGTAGCCCGCCTTGCGAAGTTCGTTCTTTGCCATATATTCGGCGTTACCGCCCAGCATAATATCGGTACCACGGCCTGCCATATTGGTAGCTATGGTAACAGCACCGAACTTACCTGCCTGTGCAACTATCTCAGCTTCCTTTTCATGCTGCTTTGCGTTAAGTACGTTATGAGGCACGCCCTCACGCTTGAGCATTTTGGAAAGCATTTCACTCTTCTCGATGGAAATGGTACCAACTAGAACAGGCTGACCTCTGTCATAGCATTCCTTTATCTGCTTTATGATAGCTCTGTTCTTGCCGTTTTCATTCTTATAAACGGCATCGGGGTCGTCCTTTCTTGCAAGAGGCTTATTTGTGGGAATCTCAATAATATCGAGATTATAGATAGCCATGAATTCTTCGGATTCTGTAAGAGCAGTACCGGTCATACCGGAAAGCTTCTTATACAGGCGGAAGTAATTCTGGAAGGTGATGGTGGCAAGAGTCTTGCTCTCGCTTTCAACCTTGACGTGTTCTTTTGCCTCGATAGCCTGATGGAGGCCCTCATTATAACGGCGACCGAACATAAGACGACCGGTGAACTCGTCAACGATAATAACCTGTCCGTCCTTGACCACATAGTCGATATCCTTATGCATGATACCGTGAGCCTTGAGGGCCTGATTGATGTGGTGGGACAGTGTGGAGTTTTCGATGTCGGAAAGATTTTCGATGCCAAAGGCTCTCTCTGCCTTTTCGATACCGCGGGCGGTAAGGGTAGCTGACTTTGCCTTTTCGTCAACGATATAATCGGCATCGGTCAGGTCGTCAGCGTCTTCCTTCTCATCAACAGTAGCAAACACCTGCTTCTTCAGGCGCTTTACGAAATCGTCAGCCTGCTGATAAAGAATAGTAGACTCGTCGCCCTTGCCGGAAATTATAAGAGGAGTTCTCGCCTCGTCGATAAGAATGGAGTCAACCTCGTCCACGATGCCGAAAACATGGCCGCGCTGAACCATGCTTGCCTTGTAGATGGCCATATTGTCACGGAGATAGTCGAAGCCCATCTCGTTATTGGTACCGTAGGTAATATCAGCAGCGTAAGCTTCCTTGCGCTGGGAAGAAGTCATATCGTGGATGATAAGACCGACGGTAAGGCCGAGGAAACGGTGCACCTTACCCATCCACTCGCTGTCGCGCTTGGCAAGGTAATCGTTAACGGTAACGATATGAACACCGTTGCCGGTAAGGGCATTGAGGTAGGCAGGCAGAGTTGCCACCAGAGTTTTACCTTCACCGGTCTTCATTTCGGCGATACGTCCCTGATGGAGCACGATACCGCCTATGAGCTGCACTCTGTAGTGGCACATACCCAGTACGCGGTCAGATGCCTCGCGCACGGTGGCGAAGGCTTCGGGCAGAATATCGTCAAGCGTTTCGCCCTTTGCAAGGCGAGCCTTGAATTCGCCGGTTTTAGCCTTAAGCTGCTCATCACTTAGCTTCTTATACTCCGCCTCCAGTGCCTCGATTTTATCGACTATAGGCGTTATTTTTTTGAGCTCACGTTCACTGTGAGTTCCGAATATTTTGGTTAAAAGTCCCATGCTGTTGTCTCCTGTGTGCTATGCATTTATTTACAAG
>JAFXFT010000024.1 GCA_017513385.1 Oscillospiraceae bacterium
GATGGCTGTGACGAAGAGGAAAAGGAAACCGCACAGGCGGAAAAAACTGTAAATAACGCAACTGACACCGAGGGCGGTTCTATCGTTTATAGCGCAGAGTTTGAAAATACCGCATTTGCCAAGCAGACCCACACGGAGATAATCTATGCCATAAAGGCAGTGTTCTCCGCAGGGGAAATGACTGCCAAGGCTGGCGAGGAAGTGACCGTGGGCATATATATCGCGGAAAACCCCGGCATAATCGCGGCTAAGCTCTATGTGGATTACGACAACGAGAAGCTGGAGCTGACAAAGGTTGAGGACGCCAAATTGCTCAATGGCTTCCTTGCCGGTGAGGAGCTTGGCAATGACCCATTCCTGCTCCTTTGGGAGGATTCCCTTGCCGATAAGAACAACACCGCAAACGGCAAGCTTGCAGACCTGACCTTTAAGGTTAAGGATGCCTGTGAAGCCGGCGATGTGGCGGTGATCAGCATCAGCTTCAGCGAAGATGATGTTTATGATTTTGACTTGAATAACGTCGAGTTCCGTACAGAGTCCGGTTCCGTGACCATTGCGGCTGATGAAGGCGGAGATACCCCCGGCGGAGATACCCCTGGCGGAGGCACTGAAGGCGGCGGCACCGGAGAAGATGGTGACGACGACAAAGAAGACGACAGCACCATAGAAATTACCTTCACGCTGAAAACCCATAAGGCCACATGGATAAGAACGCACACCGTAACTCTTGAGAAAGGCGCGACTGTTGCAGATGCGTTCCGTAAGGTGCTTAGCAGCAAAGGTCTTACCTATACCGGTACAAGCAATTATGTAAAATCCATAACCTATAACGGTCAGACTCTTGGAGAGTTTGACGAGGGTCCCAACTCCGGCTGGAAGTACATGGTCAACGGTGTTGCTCCCGGCGTGGCTATGAATCAAAAGGAACTTGAGGACGGCGACGATCTGGTTTGGTACTATGTAACCGACTACACTGAGGATACCGACCGCGATGAAGGTGGCGGATTTGGTGGTTCCGATGAAACTGAGGACGAGGAAACTGAAGAGTCCGGCGGCGGTGCAGGCGGCGGCGTAACTATCGCTCCCGAGGCTACCGTTTCCGGCGATAAGGCTACCGCAAACGTTGGCGCAAGCGACATCGCAGGCGCTCTTGAAGAAGCCAAGAAGGACGAGACCGTGACTAACGTCACCATCGCTCCCGAAGTTAAGGGCGATGTAAACAATGTCGCCGTTGAGCTTCCCAAGAATTCCGTAGGAGACATTGCGGAAAGCGGCCTCGATCTCACCGTGGAAACAGATATCGCAGATGTAAAGCTGCCTGCAAAGGCTCTTGAGGATGTATCCAACCAGAAGGGTCAGAAAGTTTCCGTTTCTGCTGAAAAGGCAGAGGATGGTGCTGTAAATATTGCTGTTGCAGTAGACGGCAAGAGCATGGACAAGGTAAACGGCGGCATCGTGGTTACTATGCCTGCTGAGGATACCGGCAAGGTTCTCGTTATCGTAAACGAGGACGGCAGCGAAACTGTTGTAAAGAAGTCTGTTGCCGGTGAGGATGGCATAAGCGCAGTGCTTGAGGGATCTGCCACCGTTAAGCTGGTGGACAACAAGAAAGAATTCAAGGACGTAGCAAAGCACTGGGGTGCAAGCGCCATTGAGTTTGCCACCAGCCGCGAGCTTTTCAACGGTGTTGACGAGGGCGTATTTGATCCCGATGGTACAATGACCCGCGCAATGCTGGTAACCGTTCTGCACAGACTGGAGGGTGAACCTGAGCACGGCGGTCATAATCACGGTTTCGAAGATGTTGCCCACGACCAGTGGTATTCCGATGCGGTTGCATGGGCAAACGAACTGGGCATCGTAGAAGGACACAGCGATGAGGAATTCGATCCTCACGGCGAGGTTACCCGCGAGCAGATCGCAGTTATCCTGCACCGTTATGCCGAGTATCTTGAGATGTCCACTCACCACAAGGGCGATATGACTCAGTTCCATGACCATCACGAGACCTCTGATTGGGCTCTTGAGGCTAAAACGTGGGCAGTTGGTGCGGGTCTTATCAACGGCAAGGACGGAAATCGTCTTGATCCTACCAGCGACGCTACCCGCGCAGAGGTTGCTACTATTCTTGAACGCCTTGTAGGCCTGATGATGGAATAACTCGCAAATCGATCAAAAAATGAAAACACGGAACTTTGTGCTGTGTGCTTAAACAACGAGGTATCGGGGGCGATAAAATCGCTCCCGATACCTTGTTGGTCGTATAAGTTGGTATACACTGTGCAGCAATAAATATGTATTTTGTCTGCACTCTTACGTCATGTACTTAGGATATTTGCAAAGATATAATGTCTACAAGTACATAGAGGAGGTGTTATGTTTGCGCCTGATTAAAAAAATATTCAGCATATTGGCAGCGTTGTCCATTGCCCTGACCTTTGCCGTGTCTGCCTTTGCAAAGGCGGATACCGAGCTGGACGAGGCGCTGGATATAAGTGCGCGATATATATACTCCGCTGCGAAATTGCTCAGATGCTCTATAATATGCTGGAATCGGCGAAGCTGATTTAAAACCCATCGCCTCGCCCTTTGGATAACCGGCAATGATTTTAATTACTATTTGCGCGGCAGAGCCGCATGGAGGATCAATATGTGGTTAAAGCAGAACAAATGGAAAATAATAATCCCGATAGTTATTGCGGCAATACTTGTGATCGCATTCTTCAGCGGCAGAGCACCGTCAGAAGATGACATTTCCGATACGATGGCGTCAGCTCTTGTGAGCACACCTGTTATTGAAAATTACGCCGAAGCATCTCCGACGCCGGATGCGGTAACGGGTGCTACAGAAAATGCCGGCAGCGAGGAATACTCTGAAGCCAACGGAATGGAGCTTGACGAGGAAACAGGAAAGGATAAATATGAAACCGCTCCTGTTCCGGAGGGTAAACCCGTACCGGTTGAGCCGGAAGATGTTGAAATTGGCGATGAAGAGTATACCTGCACCTTGTCCATATCCTGTGCCACAATACTTAATAATAAGGAACTCTGCGACCCGGATAAGTGGGAGCTTGTTCCCGAGGACGGGTGGATATTGATGCCTGTAGAGCTTACGTTCTATGAGGGCGAAAGCGTGTTCCATGTCCTGCGGCGCAGCTGCAAGCAGCTGGGTATACATATGGAATTTTCCAATACTCCGGTGTATAATTCAGCGTATATAGAGGGTATCGGAAATCTGTATGAATTTGACGTGGGAGAGCTTTCCGGCTGGAAGTACAAGGTGAATGACTGGTTCCCCAACTACGGATGCAGCCGTTATCAGCTGGCTGACGGCGATGTTATATGCTGGGTATATACCTGCGATCTTGGTTTTGATGTAGGCGGAGGCTATTCCAGTGTTAACGGAGGAAAAGCAGGGTAATACAATAATATACAAGAATGCACTGTCTTTTGAAACGGAAAAGGCAGTGCATTGTGTTACTCCGGGGGGAAGCTTAACATGGCTTATAGTATCTGCAGTGAAAAATGGGAGGAGAACGTGTTCACATTGCAAAATTGAGTGCAGTTTGAACGCGTTCTCTGCGTTTTGCCTTGCAGAACCATATTTTCCCTGATATTTTTGTTTATTAATTTCGAGCTTTACTTCTCGAAATCGTTGACATGGAGGGGGTGGTTTATAGTATAATGTGAACATATAATCAATCGATTACAATATTGTGTCTAACGGAACTAGCTGTCTGCAGAGGCTTGGTTCCGTTTTGCTTTTTTGGGGGATAAATACCCAACGATATTGTAAGCTGCTTAATCAAAAATGACATTGAAAAGGAGATAGTGCTATGGAAATACAACTGCAGGAACTCATTAACCAAATCAAAAAAGACGGTGTAGAAGCAGCTGAAACTCAGGCCGAGGCAATACTTGATGCTGCCAAAGCCGAGGCCGATAAAATTATCTCCGCCGCAAAACTCGAAGCTGATAAGCTGATTGCAAATGCAAAAGCCGAAAACGAAAAAACTGTTAGATCCGGTGAAGATGCTATCCGTCAGGCAGGACGCAATTTGCTTATCTCATTCAGAGAAAGCGTTTCACGAGAACTGAACGCTGTTGCGGGAGATAATGTTGCCGCTGTATATTCGTCCGATACACTTACAGAGCTTATTGTAAGCGCGATTGAAGCATGGACGGCTAGACCGGAGGCAGACGATATATCTGTTCTCCTCAATAGCGCAGACCTTGCGCGATTTGAAGATGCTATACTTGCTCAGCTCAAAGCAAAAATGCTTAACGGCGTTACCCTTAAGGCTAACGATAATTTCGATGGAGGTTTCCGCATTGCAGTAAACAACGGCGCGGTTTACTACGACTATTCTGCCGAGTCCGTCACGGATATGCTGTCGGGCTATCTCGGCGCAAAAATCACAGCGCTGCTGAAAGAGGCAGAATAATTATGGCAGAATATTATCTTATATCTCAACTGCCGTCCCTCGACGGAGTTTCCGATAATGTTCCGCTGCCGATTACGGAGGAACGCTTTACGGAGCTTTGCAGGCGGTTTCTGAGCAGTAAAATTCTGCACGAGCTGGAGAGCTTATCGCTTGCCCCGTCGAGGTGTCCGCAAAAATCCTCATATGCTTTGGTTGAAAAGTGGAATGAGGGCGAACGGACGCTGCGCCTTGCGCTGGCAAAACTCAGGGCGGACAAAATGGGCAAAAGCTTTGAATCCGAAGTTTATTCCTTTCCGCCGAATCTTTTGCAGGCTGCTCGTGCGGCTGTCGAATTAGAAAGTCCCATGGAAGCGGAAAAATTTCTCAATAAGTATCGCCTTGATTTCCTTGAAACACTCAGACCGCTGGACTCTTTTTCGGAGGAGTATGTATTTTACTTCGGGCTTAAACTTAAGCTCCTTCTGCGTATGAGGCAATTTGAAGCCGCACGCGGAGAAGCTGCCTACAGAAATATCTATGACTCCATTGTGAACAGCAACAGATCGGAGGTTATGTAATGACCGAAAACAAAGGTAAAGTAGTAAGTGTAAACGGCAACCTTGTGTCCGTCAGATTTGAAGGCACTGTTTCCATGAACGAAATATGCTTCGTTATAGTTGACGGCACAAGGCTCAAAAGCGAGGTCATCCGCGTGCGCGGAGATGTAGCGCAGATTCAGGTTTACGAGATGACCAACGGCATAAAGTACGGTGACGAGGTCGAATTTACCGGAGAAATGCTGTCGGCGCAGCTTGGCCCCGGTCTTCTCGGACAGATATATGACGGACTTCAGAATCCGCTGCCGGTGCTGGCAGAGCAAGCCGGCTGGTTTCTTGAACGAGGCGTATATGCAGACGGACTTAACGTCGAAAAGAAGTGGGAATTTACTCCCACTGCCCAAATTGGCGATACTCTGCGAGCCGGAGAATATATAGGTACCGTTCCCGAAGGTCCGTTCACCCATAAAATTTTTGTTCCGTTTAATCTTCTGGGTAGTTACACCCTCAAGTCGATTGTCGACAAGGGTGAATATACCGTAAACGAGACAATAGCCGTTCTTGCCGACGAACGAGGCAGAGAAGTTCCTGTTTCCATGTCATTCAGATGGCCCGTGAAGCGCGCCGTCAAGTGCTATACGGAAAGACTTGCTCCCCGTGAGACCATGGAGACGAAGGTGCGTGTTATCGACTCTTTCTTCCCCGTAGCAAAGGGCGGAACATACTGTACACCCGGCCCCTTCGGTGCAGGCAAGACCGTACTGCAGCACACAACGTCCAAATACGCAGATGTCGATATCGTTATCATCGCAGCCTGCGGAGAAAGAGCCGGCGAGGTCGTCGAAACGCTTACCGAGTTTCCCGAGCTTACCGACCCTAAAACCGGCCGATCCCTTATGGAACGCACAATCATCATCTGCAATACTTCCTCCATGCCCGTAGCGTCCCGCGAAGCATCGGTATATACCTCGGTAACTCTTGCGGAATATTATCGGCAGATGGGACTGCATGTTCTCTTGCTTGCTGACTCCACATCGCGCTGGGCGCAGGCATTGCGTGAAATGTCCGGAAGACTTGAGGAAATTCCCGGAGAAGAAGCATTCCCCGCATATCTGGAATCCTACATTGCCGCTTTCTATGAAAGAGCCGGATACGTGCTTCTGCCCGACGGCAGCAAGGGTTCCGTAACTATAGGCGGCACAGTTTCCCCTGCGGGCGGCAACTTTGAAGAGCCTGTTACTCA
>JAFXFT010000281.1 GCA_017513385.1 Oscillospiraceae bacterium
ACGCAGCCGGATGCGCCCATGTTTCCGCCGTACTTATCAAAGTAGTGACGAACTTCGGAAGCGGTACGGTTACGGTTATCGGTCATGGTGTCGACGATAACAGCAACGCCGCTGGGGCCGTAGCCTTCATAAGTAATGCTTTCGTAGTTGGAGGTATCTCCGGCGCCGAGAGCCTTGTCGATAGTACGCTTGATGTTATCGTTGGGCATGTTTGCAGCCTTAGCCTTAGCAATAACGGAAGCAAGACGGGAGTTATTATTGGGATCTCCGCCGCCTTCCTTAACTACAACTATCATTTCACGGGCAATCTTGGTGAAAGCCTGTGCACGCTTGGCGTCCTGAGCGCCCTTAGTCTTTTGTATGTTATGCCATTTAGAATGTCCTGACATTGTAAATACATCTCCCCTCTGTGTTGGCATCATATTGTATCACAGAGTTTGGAATATATCAAGTATTTTAGCGTTTTTTTGCGATAAGTAACAGTTCACCTTTTTCGGGAATGCTGCAGCACACCCCCGGATTGGCCTCGTTTATGGCACTTATGGTGGTATTGAACTGTTTTGCCATACTCCACAGAGATGTACAACCGTCTGTTTTTATTACCACAATAGAAGGCTGGCGTGATATATCCTTTACGCAATCTTCATCAACAGACAATTCTTCCGGCGTAGCAAATCCGATTTCCTCTTCTATCACAATGCTATACTTCACAGGAATACGCAGCTCTATGCCTCCCGATATTATCTTTCCGCTGATTTCTCCAATCTCGGCAGACACATGTGTTCCGGCTTCAGTCGCAGTCCGTATTTCTGCACCACCGGAGGCCGAGATCATTTTTTCATCTTCGCCTTCATAAAGCACCTTTGCACTCAGTGGCCATACGCAAGCACCATTTTCCATGCGCTGTTTTCCCAAATATGTATATACATCCGTAACACCCTTGGCAGAAGGCTGCGTATTAATAACCAGAGATATGATTTCATCTCTCGCTGCGCCGCTTTTTGACTCATTGAGCTTTGAACTTCCCAATATCATAGTCACCTCGTTTTGGGTGCTGTATGCATCGCACAGACAGTTTATTTGACTTTCACTCCACGCGCAAAACTGGGCCACTGCACCAATTTCAATCTTTATGCTGCTTGTTGGCTCTGCGGTAGTCTCGTTAGCATCAAGATAGATACCCGTCAGCATAAGAACTGCTTCAGCGGCAGTTATTTCATTGCTGCAATCAGTATCATAGATTTGCGAGAACGGAATTGTAAAATCTGCGCTGCAGAATTCTCCGCCGTCTCCTGCCTTATAGATAACGCACAGTGCCGCATTACCCTTCACCACAAGTCGGCTGCCTACAGCTTTCACTTCATTGCAGCACAGCTTCGCGCGATATTTCAGCACACTATCAATCTGAGGCTTTCCTGCCGGAAGCTGCAGATCCTCGGAAATATTAAATGTCCTCTCACCTACTGCACAAATATGGCTGAAATTGATAGTTTCCTTCAGCAGTTCCAACTGCTCGCATTCCGCTCCACTCGTATATTCGCAGGTAACCATGTGGAATATTTCTGCCGAAACAGCAACCTCAGCTCTAAGCAGCAGCTTACGCGAGTTGATTATTCTCCCCTCAAAAGAGGACACCGTCAATTTCACCGTGCTCCTGCTGTTTTGGCTTATTGAACTGTTATCCCAATGGGCCGAGAAAGGCAGCTGCACCGGCATTCTGCGTAGTTCACCCTCCTCAGAACGATAGAGAATATATCCGAAAACCATACCGTTTACTGTAAGTCGACCATCGCTTATATCCTTACCGCGCAGTACTGCCATCGCATCCGCGTCAACTACGGTTGCTATGTCCGGCAGGGTATCAGGAACTATATTTTCCGCCGTTTCTTCCTGGGAAAACTCTATGCACAGCACCTTGGAATAATATGAAATGCTGTCTTTATTCAACTTTATTTCCATGACCGTTTACACTCCTTCGAATATGTTATGACATGTCTTTGTTAGAGTATATTCGGACATGGCATCACTTATGCCCTAAACAGTTTTTTCAATAGATTAGCCAAAAACTTCGGCGGCTTGAATACGTATATTTTCATTCTTCCATTCACCTTCTTATAAAAGAAATTCCTATAATTATAAGGACCGCGCCTACTATGAAAAGGCATAGAGATGACGGCATCAGCATTGCCAGAATAACTCCTATGCCGAGAAACAATATAAGCGGTCCGTATTTTCTGCATCTTCTCAAATGAAACGCCCCTCTGCGCAAAATGGTTTCTCAACTCATTATACGCAAAGGGGCTTGGTCAAATTTACAATTAAATCAATCGGCTTTTTTCATGTACTGAGAAGCAGATTTCAGCATCAGTCGCTTGGTTCCAACCTTATCAAAGATTATTTCAACAAGGAAGTCGCCACCCATCTCCTGCATAGACGATATTACGCCGGCACCAAAGGCCTTATGTACGATACTGTCGCCCTTACGGAAAGCTGCAGAAGTCGCAGGTGCTGCGGCAGGCTTGGAGGACAGAGAATATTTGGCGGCAGGAGCTGCAGGGGCAGAATAAGAATAGCCGCCGACACTATAGTTCCCGCTCTTAGGCTTATTATATGCACCGCTGCTGCTCTGATAGGAGCTTACATTTCTCACTGCCTGAATGGTTTCAAGGCAGTCCTCAGGAATTTCCTTCACAAAACGTGAAACGCTGTTGCAGCTGGTTCGTCCAAAGAGCATTCTCTGCTTTGCTGCGGTAAGATAGAGCTTTTCCTTGGCGCGGGTCATACCAACGTAGCACAATCTGCGTTCTTCCTCAATCTCGGCAGGATCACCTATACTGCGTGTCCCGGGGAATATGTTCTCCTCCACACCAACAATGAATACTGTGGGGAATTCCAGTCCCTTTGCACTGTGCATGGTCATCATTACAGCACAGTCAGAATCTTTCTCCATTTGGTCAAGGTCGGTGTAAAGAGCCATTTCGTCGAGGAAATCTGAGAGATTACCAACACCGTTTCTATCCTTGATGAAGTTAACGATATTGGTTTTCAATTCGCGTACGTTCTCCGCACGAGTCTGGTCTTCCTGCGTGTTCTTGGCTTCGAGTGCAGCAAGGTATCCAGACTTGGAGAGAATAAACTCATAGAGATCGTCCAGATTGCGCTCCGAAACCTCGCTGCGCATATCGTCAATCATATTGGTGAATACCAGCAGCTTTGCTGCGCTTCTCTGCAATTCCGGATAATCTCTGCACTTTCTCAGCAGTGCGAACAGAGATACGCCCTCACGTGCTGCGATTTCGGAGGCAGTTTCAACGGTCTTGTCGCCGATCCCGCGCGGAGGGTTATTGATAATTCGGCGCAGACGCAGGTCATCGTCGGGATTATTTACAACGCAGAGATAGGCCAGCATGTCCTTGATTTCGGCGCGGTCGTAGAACTTCATACCGCCAAAAACCTTATAGGGTATACCATTGCGTTTGAACGCATGTTCCAGCTGGTTGGACTGAGCGTTCATACGGTAAAGCACCGCAAAATCGCCCCAATTTGCCCCCTGAGAAAAGCCGTTAAGAATTTTGGAGGCTACATACTGAGCCTCGTCATTTTCGTTGGCAGCAACGTAAAGAGTAAGCTTCTCTCCCCTGCCGTTTTTAGTCCACAGTTCCTTGCCTTTACGCTCGGTATTGCATTTGATAACAGCGTTGGAGGCTTCAAGTATGAACTCGGTGGAGCGATAATTCTGCTCAAGGCGAATTATGCGGCAATCCTTATACTGCTTTTCAAAGCTGAGAATATTCTCAATAGTAGCACCGCGGAACTTATAGATACTCTGGTCATCATCGCCGACAACGCATATGTTTTTACGCTTATCTGCAAGGAGGCTGACAAACTTATACTGCAGCATATTTGTATCCTGATACTCGTCAACCAACAGATATCGGAACTTATTCTGGTAGAAATCAAGTACCTCGGGACATTCCATAAAGAGTTTGACGGTGTAGAGTATAAGGTCATCGAAGTCAAGGGCATTGGAGTCTATCATACGTCCGGTATACTCCTTATACACCTGACCGATGGTCTTTCTCCACGGGTCATTGCCGGCAGCGCCGAGGAACTCGTCAGCAGAGATCATCTCTTCCTTCGCTCCGCTTATAACACTGAGTATACTGCGGGGTGCAAACTTCTTCTCGTCAATATCCATATCCTTAAGGATATGCTTTATAAGAGAAAGACAATCCGAAGTGTCATAAATGGTAAAGCTCTTCGAGAAAATACCAAGTCTGTCAATGTCCTTACGCAGTATTCTTACGCAGGCAGAATGGAACGTAGACGCCCATACATCATTTGCAGCTTCACCAAGCATAACCTCAAGACGTGCTTTCAGTTCGTCCGCTGCTTTATTGGTAAAGGTGATGGCCATATTGCGCCAGGGCTCTGCGGGCTGATATGCCGCAAGGAGCTCGGCACGCTGAGCGTCCTCAGGAGAGAACATTACGGCGTAACGCTCAAGGAATTCAAGTTCTTCTTCGGTAGCATTCTCGTCGATTTCATTGCAATCGGAAGCCTTACCAAAACGGATAAGATTGGCGATACGGTTGATTATAACCGTGGTTTTACCGCTTCCCGCTCCTGCAAGCAGAAGCAACGGGCCTTCTGTAGCCATAACTCCCATACGCTGCTCAGTATTAAGCTTCGCAAAGCTGTGCTCTATAATTTTACGGCGGGCATTAAGCCAGCGCTGTTTAAAGTTAATATCACTCATATGTTATATCCTCGCATGCTTTTCTTTCATACCAGTATACAACAAATGTTTGCTTTTCGCAACGTATTACTCCAGATAGCTTTTGAGTTTTCCCAAGGCTTTACGCTCAAGGCGTGAAATCTGGACCTGCGATACCTGCATGATGCGCGCTGTATTCTGCTGGGTAAGTCCCCTGTAAAATCGCAGTTTGATAACCTCCCGCTCCTTGGGCGGCAAGGCTTCTATGCCCTCCCGCAATGCTACATATTCTATAAGCTTTTCCTCCTGTGTACTGTCATAAAGTACATCTTTAAGTGAAAATCCATCGTCACCACTTTCGTATTCAAGAGATTGAGTGGATGCAACTGCACATTCTGCGCTGGCAATTTCCTCGGGCGTAAGTCCAGTTCTTTCACTCACCTCGGAAAGCTTGGGCTCTCTGCCAAGCTTTTGCTCCAGTTCAGTTTTTACTGAGTATATTACCGCCGCCCGCTCTTTAAGGGTTCTGCTGACCTTGATACTTCCGTCATCGCGAAGGAAACGGCGTATTTCACCGGCTATTTTAGGCACGGCATATGTGGAAAAACGCGTACCGTAGCTTTCGTCAAAGCTTTTGATTGCCTTGATAAACCCGACGCATCCAAGCTGATAGAGATCGTCGCCGTCAAGGCCGCGGCCGAAATAGTGACGCGCCACACTCCATATTAGCCCCGAATTTTCGACAATCAATCGCTCGGCCGCTTCCTTGTCACCGGCCTGCGCACTTTTAACGAGGCTGTCATCTACAACAAAACCCATATCATTTTCTTCCGTCCAAAGTCTTGCGCATAACTACCGTAGTACCCTTACCCGGCTTTGAGCGCACCTTCACCTTGCCCATAAAGCTTTCCATAATAGAAAAACCCATTCCCGCTCTCTCGCAGGGATCGCCTGTTGTAAACAGCGGCTCGCGGGCTTTATCAACATCTTCGATACCTACGCCGGTATCCCGCAGTGATACTTCTATAGTTTTATCGTCGATAATGCGGCATCTCATATGTATCGTGCCTATTTCACCGGGATAGGCATGAACTATGCAATTTGTTACCGCCTCACTGACTGCGGTTTTAATATCACTAAGCTCGTCCAATGTAGGATCCAATCGGGCGGCAAAGCAGGCCACACAGCTGCGCGCAAAACCCTCGTTGCTGGAAAGTGAGGGAAACGAGACTTTAATATAATCTTTTGTTTTCACCTTTACTGCTCCTTTATACTTACTATTCTTTCGATACCCGAGGCTTTTATAACCTTCATCGGCTGCCTTGCCACATTTTCCACCCGCAGCCTGCCGCCGATATTGCCAAGTCTTTTATTAACATTAAGTATCAGTGCTATCCCAGAGCTGTCCATAAACCCTACATCTTTGAAGTCCATAACGCAGTTACGCGGTACATGTTCATCAATTATTTCAGCGGCGGAGGCCATCACTTCTTTTGCACCATGATGATCAAGCTCTCCGGACAAACTTAGGAAAAGCGCACCGCCCTTGATTTCTCCCGATATTTTCATCTGCAATCTACCTCAACAAAAAAATTACCGTGCGGCAGTATTTTCTGTCGCACGGTAATTATACGTTTTAATGTTTGAATTGTATGTCGAAAGCCGTAGGCTTAGCCCATAGATTCGAGATTTTTAATGCTTGCGGTAAGATTTTCGATAAGAGCGCTGAGCTTTGCCGCTTTCTCGCGTTCTGCGGCAACGACCTGTTCGGGAGCCTTGGCGAGGAAGCCTTCGTTAGAAAGCTTGCCGTTTATGCGATCATAATCGGTCTGTGCCTTCTTCAGTTCCTTATTGATACGCTCAATTTCCTTTGCTACGTCGAGCAGCTCTGCAAGAGGCATATAAAGCTTTGCGTCGTTGGTAATTGCAGCTACCATCTCGCCTGCATTCTCGGGCGTTGCGGTAGATACGCTGACCTCGCTTGCATAAGCCAGCTTCTTGAGGAAAGGAATACCGGACTGGAATGCATCGGTCTTTTCAGTCTCAACGTAGAGATGAGGCTTCTTGGAGGGAGGAACGTTCTTCTCTGCTCTGATAGCACGAACGGCCTTGATAGCGCTCATGATGCTCTCCATCTCTGCCTCTTCCTGAGCGAAATCATGCTCGGGCTTGTATACTGGCCATGCGGAAGTGATAAGGAAATCGCCCTCATGAGGCAGTGCCTGCCAAATTTCTTCGGTAAGGAAAGGCATGAAGGGATGCAGAAGCTTGAGAGTCTCGGTGAGTACCCAGCAGAGTACCTTCTGTGCGCCGATCTTGGAAGCTTCGTCATCGCTCTGCAGACGTGCCTTGGTAAGCTCAATATACCAGTCGCAATAAGCGTCCCAAATGAAGTCGTAAACCTTCTGAGCGGCAATACCAAGCTCATACTTCTCCATGTTCTCGGTAACTTCCTGAACTACCTTGTTGAACTTGGAGAGAATCCACTTATCCTCTGCTTCCAGCTTTTCGGGCAGCTCGCACTTATCAATGCTCAGGTTCATCATAACGAAGCGGGATGCGTTCCAGATCTTATTGGCAAAGTTACGCATAGCCTCGCAGCGCTCGGTATAGAAACGCATGTCGTTTCCGGGGCTGTTACCGGTAACGAGATTGAAGCGGAGAGCGTCGGAGCCGTAGCTGTCGATCATCTCAAGAGGATCGATACCGTTGCCGAGGGACTTGGACATCTTTCTGCCCTTGCCGTCACGGACAAGACCGTGGATAAGAACGGTATGGAAAGGAGTCTTCTTCATCTGCTCACAGCCGGAGAAAATCATTCTGGCAACCCAGAAGAAGATAATATCATAGCCGGTAACAAGAACATCAGTGGGATAGAAGTAATTCAAATCCTCGGTATTCTCAGGCCAGCCGAGAGTTTCAAAGGGCCAAAGTGCAGAGCTGAACCAGGTATCAAGAACGTCCTCGTCGCGGGTGATGTTCTTGCTGTGGCAATGCTCACACTCAGTAGCATCTTCGCGGCTAACGGTAACATGACCGCAGTCTGCGCAGTACCATGCGGGAATCTGATGACCCCACCAAAGCTGACGGGAGATACACCAGTCACGTACGTTCTCCATCCAGTTGAGATAGGTAGTGGTGAAGCGCTCGGGAACGAACTTGGTCTCGCCCTCCTTGACAACGCGGATAGCTTCCTCGGCAAGGGGCTTCATCTTTACGAACCACTGAGCGGAGATAATGGGCTCAACGTCATTGTGGCAGCGGTAGCAGGTACCAACGTTATGAGCATGCTCCTCAACCTTTTCAAGCAGGCCGAGCTCATCAAGATCCTTAACGATAGCCTTGCGGGCCTCGTAACGGTCCATACCCTCATACTTGCCGCCAAGCTCATTGACCTTGCCGCCGTCATCAAGAACGCGGATAACTTCCAGATTGTGTCTGAGACCAACTTCGAAGTCATTGGGGTCATGAGCGGGAGTCATCTTAACGCAGCCTGTACCGAATTCCATATCAACGTACTCGTCTGCAATAATGGGAATCTCTCTGTTCATAAGAGGCAGCATGCAGGTCTTGCCGATAAGATCCTGATAGCGCTCATCGTTGGGGTTAACGGCTACACCACTGTCGCCCAGCATGGTTTCGGGGCGAGTGGTGGCAACGATAACATAGCGGCCCTCTTCGCCGACGATGGGGTATCTGAGATGCCACAGATGACCGGGCTTATCTACATACTCAACTTCAGCATCGGAAAGAGCGGTAATACAA
>JAFXFT010000282.1 GCA_017513385.1 Oscillospiraceae bacterium
TCTGGGCGGCGCTACCTATTCCACCGCTGATACCGTTCGTCCCGCTCTCCAGCTCATCAAGACCATGCCCGGCAACAAGATTGTTTCTTCCTGCTTCATCATGGTTCGCGGCGAAGAGATGCTGGCTATGGGCGACTGCGCTATCAACATCACCACCGATGAGGATCAGCTGGTTGAGATCGCTATCGAGACCGCTCGCACCGCTGCTACCTTCGGCATCGACCCCAAGGTTGCAATGCTCTCCTACTCCACCCTGGGCTCCGGCGCAGGTCCTGACGTTGACAAGGTTCGCAACGCTACCGCTAAGATCAAGGAGCTTGCTCCCGATCTGAAGGTTGACGGCGAGCTCCAGTTCGACGCAGCTGTTTCTCCCGTTGTTGCCAAGACCAAGTGCAAGGGCTCTCCCGTTGCCGGTCAGGCCAACACCTTCATCTTCCCCGAGATCCAGTCCGGTAACATCGGCTACAAGATCGCTCAGCGTCTTGGCGGCTTCGATGCATACGGTCCCATCCTGCAGGGTCTGAATGCTCCCATCAACGACCTCTCCCGCGGCTGCAACGCAGAAGAAGTCTACACCATGGCTATCATCACCGCTGCTCTCAAGTAAGATACATACAACGATACCCCCGTACCGCTCGGTACGGGGGTATTTTTTCATTTCAAAGCATTTTCAATTTCAAGCAGCTTTACCTTTTTCTCCACTCCGCCTGCGTAGCCCGTAAGGTTGCCCTTTGCGCCCACTACACGGTGGCAGGGGATAATTATGGATATAGGGTTATGCCCCACCGCGCCGCCCACAGCCCGCGCCGAGGTTTTTCCACCCAGCCGACGCGCTATTTCGCCATAGCTGACGGTCTCGCCGTAGGGGATACGCAATAATTCTTCCCATACTGCGCGGCGAAATTCACTGCCCCGCGGCGCAATAGGCGGCAGGAACTGCGGCTCTCTGCCCGAAAAATAAATATCCAGCCAGCGCCGCGCTTCGTCGAACACCGGCAGTTCTTTTTCACTTACATCTCCGTTAAGGGTTGCGGCAAAATATTTCTGTCTTTCCAGCCACAAACCTATGATACTCTCTCCGTCGGAGGCTACGGTAAGCATGCCCACAGGCGAGGGGTATTTCATTATGTAATCCATACTGATTTCCTTCAAAAAGCCTCACCTGCATTTGCAAGTGAGGCTTTTATGGTCTTAGAATACAACTACGGGCTTGATGGCGGTGCCGTTATGGGAATCCTCAAATGCTTTGTCTATATCATCAAAGCTATAGTAGGTGCAGAGCTTATCCACAGGCAGCTGACCTTTCTTATAATACTCAACCAACTTGGGGATAAAGGTTCGGGGATTTGCGCCGCCTTCTACGAGGCCTGCAAAGGTAACGCAAGGGCCTACGAACAGGCGGGTAACGTCCATATTCACAGATCCGCCTGCCATGCTGACCATAATAGCCAGACCGTTATTCTCCATAGACTCCAGCATGGTTGTGATCAAAGCAGCGACACCTGCTGCCTCCAGCGCAAACTTTACACCGCGGCCATTGGTGATACGGCGGATCTCTGCGGTCACGTCCTCGCACTCGCGGCCGTTGATAACATGGGTTGCGCCGCATTCTACTGCCAGTTCAAGACGGGAGGGAACCACGTCAATGGCGATGATGGTGCCGCAGCCTGCCAGCTTGGCAGCCATGATGGCGCTGATGCCTACCGCACCGCAGCCGAATATGGCTATGGTATCACCGGGCTTGGGCTGCATACGCAGCAGAACTGCGCCTGCGCCGGTCTGCACACCGCAGCCAAGGGAGCAGAGGGGTTTAAGATCCAGTTCGGGGTCTACCTTTACGGCAGTACGCTCAGCAACGATGCAGTGGTCGGCAAAGGCGCCCTGACCGAAGAGAGAACCGATAGCCTTGCCATCGTTATCGGTGATGCGCTTGCTGCCGTCGCCGTAAACACCGAAGAAGAACAGCGGTACGCTCTGGTCGCAGGCATAGGGATGTCCGTCGCTGCAATTGGCACAGTGGCCGCAGGAGGGGAAGGACATGATAACGTGGTCGCCGGGCTTCAGGGTGGTAACACCCTCGCCGATCTTTTCGACTATACCTACGCCCTCATGACCGAGAACGATGGGGAATTCAGTGGGAGCCTTCAGATTCATTACTGACGCGTCAGTATGGCAAACACCGCTGGCAACCAACTTTACCAGTACCTCACCTATACCGGGCTCACCCAGATTAAGTTCCTCAACAGCCAGCTTACCCGGCTCGCGAACGGTAGCAGCTTTTATTTTCATAGTAATCCTCCGTTTATGTGTTTGTATACACATATTCTAACCCATTTACTGTACTTGCGCAAGTGAATTTGCTGTGCTGCATATAAAAGAAAAAGCCCCGAAACCTGCGTTCCGAAGCATTGCTTGTATAAAACAATCGCATAAAGCTAAAAAGCCTCACTTGCTTTGCAAGTGAGGCTTTTCTTGGCACGCCGCAAGAGATTCGAACTCCTGACCTTCTGGTCCGTAGCCAGACGCTCTATCCAGCTGAGCTAGCGGCGCTTAACAGCTTAGCTATAATAACACGGCTGTTTAGAAAATGCAAGTGTTTTTTTGCACTTTTTGCAAATTTTTTCGAATTAGATGTTCATTGCGGCGTAAAAGCCCTCGCGAACGGCGGAAGTTATGTTGCCGGCGCGGTTATTGCAGTCGCCGACTATATAGGTTTCGGGGCAAATATCGCGCAGCTGCTCGATGAGCTCGTATCTGGGACGAACGCCGAGAGACAGGACTACGGTATCGCATTCAAGCTCGACCTTACCCTCTGCGCCCTCAAGGATCACGGACTTTTCGGTGATCTCGCAGAGCTTCATCTCAAACTTAAACTCTACACCCTCGTTCTGAGCCATGCGGTGGATCTTACCTATATTCTTATCGCGTGCCATGATCTTCATTACGGACTGCATATCCACTACAGTTACTTCGTGACCGTCGCGGGCAAGGCTTACGGCGGTCTCGCTGCCGGTAAGACCAGCGCCAACAAGGACAACGCGCTTGCCGGGCTTGACAAGATCCTTATCAACATCAACTGCAAGGCATACGTTCCCGCCCTTGACACCGGGCACGGGAGGAACTATCTGAGTGCTGCCCACGGCACTAATAACTGCA
>JAFXFT010000283.1 GCA_017513385.1 Oscillospiraceae bacterium
TCTATATCATCGCCGGCAAGACATGCGCTTATGGGATGCAGAATGGGCACGCCGCCGCCAACGCTTGCTTCAAAGAGATAGCAAACATTCTTCTCCTTTGCGATCTTCAGCAGCTCGCATCCATGCTCAGATACCAGTTCCTTATTGGAGGTAACAACGCTCTTGCCGGCAGCGAGAGCGCGACGAGTAAACTCCTGAGCAACACCAACGCCGCCGATAGTTTCAACAACAACGCTGACCTCAGGGTCATTCTCAATAATGGCAAAGTCCTTTATAAAAAGATCTGCATAAGGGCTATTATCAAAATCGCGAACGTCAAGTATATACTTTACGCGCACACTGTCTCCGGCACTTCTTGCAATACGCTCAGCGTTAACGTGAATAAGCTCCACAACGCCGGAACCGACAGTACCAAATCCCATTACTGCTACATTGATCATCTGTATCATTCCTTTTTAGCCCATCCGGTGTATATCACCATTACGACGGGTCAAAATATCTCTGTAATGCCGCATTCGTTTTTGAACGCGCTCACTTTTACCATTTGTTGATTTATATCTTAGCACAATATTTTCCAATTATCAATGATTTTATTGTATGGTGACTCTATGACCGAGAAAACTCATTCATTATTGAAAAAAGCGGCTATATGGCTGCTGTCCGCATTGGTTATATTGCTGACAACTAAGTACATTATTCCTATATTCTGGCCATTCATTCTCGCATTTTTCATCTCATTGCTCCTCGATCCGCTTATCAACAAGCTGCGCAAAAAGTTTGATATGAAGAGAGGTTTTGCTTCAGCCTTTATCGTTTCCCTCTTCCTTGCGCTGTTTTTAGGTATCACCTCATTCATTGTTATGCGCCTGTGTTCTACTCTTGGAAACCACATACAGCATATGCCCGAAACACTCAGCCGCATCTCGTTCCCCTCCACCGATTTACCAGAACGGCTGGAACGAATAGCATCGGCTCTGCCCACAGAACTGAGTATCATATTCCGCAATATGCTTGATAGCCTGCGTGAACAAACCTCATCTCTCCCCTCACGCCTTTATACACGCTTCTTCGATTTCGTTTCAAATGCCGCATCCAAAGCTCCTAACATCTTGTTCTCAGTTCTAATGCTGGCACTCGGACTTTTCTTTATCAGCGCAGGTCTGCCCGTTATTCGCAGCTTTATTCTTCGCCAGCTTCCGGCAAAGCTGCGCACCAAAGCAGGTACTCTAAAAGGTGATGTTCTCTCTACATTAAAGGGCTGGGGCAAGGCTCAGCTTAAGCTGATGGGGTTATGCTTCATTGAGCTTTCCGCTGCATTTCTGTTAATGAGAATCCAAAATGCGCTTTTGCTTGCCGCCGGAATAGCAGTGATCGATGCACTTCCTGTTTTCGGCATTGGTCTTGCCCTTATTCCCTGGGCAGTGTTTTCCCTGCTTACCGGCAACTACCGACGCGCAGTTCTTATATCGCTCACCTACGCATTAATCAATCTTATACGAAGCTGCCTTGAACCACGCCTCCTCGGCGAGCAAACCGGACTTCACCCGGCGGCTACGCTCATAACAGTATATGCAGGTTACAATGTTTCCGGAGTATCGGGAATGATACTTTTCCCGATTGCTTTAATGCTTCTCAAGCAGTTCAATGACCGCGGTTGGATAAAGCTATGGCGATAAAACTAAGTAAAATACTTGTCCCGCTTTTTCATTTTTACTACCAACTTCTATTGAACTGAATGCCGATGGCTGATATAATCATCGTATTAAATCATTAACGCAGAATGGTGGGATAAAATGATGAATGCATTAAAGCATAAGACTTTCATTGGCATTTCTACCGATGAGCTTATAAAAAACGGTTACCAGCCTTCAGTACAGATAGTTCCGGCATGGTTCGGCTTACGCACCAATTTGGAGTGCGTACCCGAAGTCTGCGAGATTGAGATTACCGGTAAAAGTCAGTTTAAGCTTTTTATAAACGGCGAAAGTGTGCTTTCCGGTCCTTGCCGCAGCGCAAGAGAGATAGCGTATTACGATACCTTTGATATTGCACCGTGGCTTAAAGCAGGTGAAAACAGAATCACCGTGCAGGTCTTTTCCTATCCGGAAATTCCTTCGCACACCAATGGTGAAAACGGTCCCCATTACTGCTTCGGCGACAGTGACGGCCCCGCCATTTCCGTGAACGGTAAGTTGGGTGATTATGAACTCGATGATCCTGCTAACTGGCATGTATGGCTGGACAAAGGCCAGCATTTCAATAATTATAATATTTTCATGCTGGGCAGCAATGAAAGCGTCAATGGTGCGCTTGCTCTTGAGAATCCTTTCTTCTGCCCAGAATGGAGCGAAAGTGCCACATTGCCTGCAACAGTGGTTCAGCCGTCCTCTTATGATTTCTTCGGCGCAAGACAAGGTAAGATATTCCAGCCTCGTCCTATCAAGCTGTTGTATCGCGAGGCGAAAAACTTCGATGCTTGGCAAACGCGAACCTTTGCGCCCAATACAAAAGAGAGCTTTGTACTGGATGCAGGTGAATTGACTACTGCATATTTCCGCATCGGACTTCAAGGTGGTATCGGCTCAAAGGTACAGATAATGTATGCCGAAAGCTATTTTAAAAAGGACGAAAACGGCATGTCTTACAAGGCTATACGCGACGACGCTACCGGCTTTATCGAAGGTATTTGCGACGAATACATAGTCGGCGGCGACACAGTGTATGAGCCATTCCTGTTCCGTACCTTCCGTTTTGTGCAGATAAGCGTAGAAACCGGTACAGAACCTCTTACTATATTGCCCCAAGCGTATATAGAAACGGCGTACCCACTTGGAAACAGCAAAAAGCCTCACTTTTACGACCCTAAAAAGGAAAAGCTCTACGATGTTGCGTTCCGTACCCTTCAGCTCTGCGCCCACGATACCTACGAGGATTGCCCCTACTATGAGCAGCTGATGTACGCCTGCGACTCACGTTTGGAAATGCTCTTTACTTATGCTGCCACCGATGATCTCACTCTGCCTCGCCATGCTATCCGTCTCTTCGGCAGTTCTATGCAAAAGAACGGTCTTACGCAGTCCCGTTTCCCCTCACGCGAGGAACAAACTATTCCCGCATTTGCATTATATTTCATACTAATGCTCGAAGATTACGTAAATCAATCCGGTGATACGGAATTTGTGCGCACTTATATTCCTACTGCCGAGCGGATAGTGGAGACATTCCTCAGCAAACGTACTGAAAGCGGAATGTTGGCACCCCAGGGATATTGGGACTATTTTGACTGGACTATTGACTGGTCCAAGAGGTTCTTTGCCTGCACTCCCTCTGCTGCTTTGGACGGCGAGAGTGCTCTGCAGAATCTGTTTTTTGTATACGCGATGCAGAGCCTGTGCCGTTTGCTGCCTCTGTTCAATCGCAAAGACCTCGCCGCTGCGTACTCAGCAGAGTGCGAAAAACTCTTGCAGCTTGTCGAAGAACGCTGCTGGGATAATGAAAAGACTCTTTACCGAGAGGGTGCTTTCACCGACGAGTACAGCCAGCACACCCAAATATATGCCGTACTGACCGGTCTTGCAGATGATGAACGTGCAAAAGCTATTATGGAGAAGGTACTTACGGACAAAAGCCTTGTCCAGTGCAGCTTCATGCAGAGATACTATCTGTTCCGTGCATTGGAAAAAGCCGGAATGTATGACCGTACCGAAGAATTGTGGCAGACCTGGCAGGATTTTATCGACCTGCACTGCACCACCTTCCCTGAAACTCCTTATTCGCCCCGCAGCGATTGCCATGGCTGGTCGGCATTGCCGCTTACCGAATTTGCCAACGGATAATAAACAAAAAAATCCCATGTCGGTCACCTTAGATCGACATGGGATTCAATTATTTAAGTACGGTATAAAGCTGCGCGCGTGCATCTGCCAGTGCTCAACAAATGTTTTGATTTCCGCGTCGGTATTCTCATGTGACAGGCTGACGCGGAGACTTCCGTCCATTACGTCATTTGCAAGTCCCATAGCCTCAAGAACGTGGCTGCGTTTGCCGCGCTTGCAAGCACTTCCCTTAGACACGCAGATTCCCTGTGCATCAAGGAAATTCATCATAACCTCGCTCTTGTAACCGGGCATAGAAAGGCTGAGAATATGAGGTGCAGTTCCTGCGCCGATCATAACGCATTCCGGAAGATTATCACTCAGTAATTGCTTGAGCTGTTCCTTTAGTTCCGCCATATGCGCGCTGTTTTCGCCAAGCTTTTTGAATCCGGAGTCTACCGCTGCGGCAAATCCGGCAATAGCAGGCAAACCTTCAGTTCCGGAACGGTATCCATTCTCCTGACCTCCACCAAAAATAAGCGGCGGCAGGTGCAGCCCTTTCTTTATATAAAGAGCACCTACACCCTTGGGACCATGAACCTTATGAGAGCTAATTGATATCATATCCGCTCCAAGAGCCTTAGTCTTAAACGGAATCTTCAAGAAACCCTGTACTGCATCTACATGGAGCAGTGCCCTGCTCTTTTTAAGCTTAATTGCTCTTGCAATTTCTGTTACAGGAAATACGCATCCGGTTTCGTTGTTTACCAGCATAACGGATATAAGCGCCGTATCCGGCCGGATAGCATCCGTAAAGCGCTGAGCGGGAATATTTCCATCTGCATCAGGCTTTATATATTCCACTTCGAAACCAAGTCGCTCAAGCTCCTTCATTGATTTAAGCACAGCATCATGCTCAACAGCTGTTGTAATAACATGTTTGCCCACTCTCGAATTATGCTTGGCACCATTGATAATTGCCCAGTTATCTGCCTCAGTTCCGCCGGAGGTAAAGTATATTTCCTCGCGAAGCGCCCCGAGTGCCTTAGCTATCTTATCACGGCTGGAGACCAGCAGTTCACCCGCTGCTCTGCCCAGTGTATGTCCCGAAGATGGATTGCCGTAGTTTTCTGTCATGGCCTCCGTGACTGCCCGCACGGCTTCCGGGCATACTTTTGTGGTGGCCGAATTATCAAGATATATCATTATTCTTCAACTATCAGATGCTTAATGGGTTCCTTGAAGCGCTCTGCGTCATGGCTTGTACCGTGAACGTGTACCTCTACGGGCTTAGAAAGGTCAAGGCTGAATATTCCAAGCAGAGATTTTGCATCTATGGTATAGCGTCCGGATACTATATCGGCATCGCACATCTGCATATTTGCGTTGGTTACAAAATTACGCACATCTTCAATTGTAACAAGCTGAATTTTAAAAACAGTCACTGTTTATCCTCCTTAACAAGCAAGACTTATGCTTGAATATTTTTACTTATTAATATATTATAAAATCACGGCAATTACTTGTCAAATACTTTAGGCGGCAGGAGCGGCATAAATGAAAATATCCATTACAACCTTGGGCTGCAAAGTCAATCAGTTTGAAAGTCAGGCACTGGAAACGCTCTTCTCCCAGCGTGGTCATGAGATTGTTTCCTCCGACGAGAGTGCAGATGTATGTATAATCAACAGCTGCGCAGTTACCGCCGAAAGCGGCCGCAAATCCCGTCAGGCTGCCCGTCAGGCTATGAGCCGCAATCCCGCAGCACTTATCGCAGTATGCGGCTGCTGGTCTCAGGTAAGCCCCGAGGAGGCTAAAGAGCTTGGTGCACATATCGTTTCAGGCAGCGGTGACCGCCGCGGTTTTGCCGACGAAATAGAAAAGGCCTATGAGGAGCGCCGACGTGCTGTACTTACTGATGACGCTATGAAGAGACGTATTTTCGAGCCTCTGCCTGCAGGTCGTCTCCACGGACGTACCCGTGCAATGCTCAAGGTTCAGGACGGCTGCGTTAATTTCTGCTCATATTGCATTATTCCCTATGCTCGCGGCCCTATCCGCAGCTTGCCTATAAGCGAAGCTGTAGCCGAAGCACGTCGTGTTGCCGATGCAGGTATCAAGGAAATTGTTATTACCGGTATAGAGATTGCATCTTACGGCCGCGATCTCAAGGACGGCAGCGATCTGACGGCTTTGGTTTCCGCACTCGCTGAAGCAGTTCCCGACACCCGCCTGCGCCTTGGCTCACTTGAACCAAGAGTTATTACACGAGAGTTCTGCCAGCTGCTTGCAGGTATTCCAATGCTTTGCAACCACTTCCACCTGTCTTTGCAGAGCGGCTGCGACGCAACACTAAAGCGCATGAACCGTAAATACGATACAGCCAGATTCTATGAATCCGTTGAGCTGCTTCGCGAGTTTTTCCCCGGCTGCGGTCTTACCGCAGACCTCATAACCGGTTTCCCCGGTGAGGACGAAGATGAATTCACTCAGACTATGGCATTTATTGAAAAATGTGCCTTCTCTTCTATGCACGTATTCCCCTACTCTATCCGTCCAGGTACTGTCGCGGCAAAAATGCCTATGCAGAATAACAAGAGCGTTAAAAAGGAACGTGCCAACCGTGCAATCGCTCTGGCTAAGCGTATGAGCAACGAATACCTCGAAAGCTGCGTTGGTATGACCTGTTCCGTTCTTTTTGAATCAAAAGCCGAAAATGGTTCTCTTGGCCATGCCGAAAATTACTGCGAAGTGCAGGTAGATACACCGGATCTTAGCGGTGAAATCCGTAATGTTAAGATTATCGGCTATAAAGACGGCGCACTTTTAGGCGAAATTTGCTAAAATACACACATCATTTTGTGTAAGTTTCTATACTTTAGCGAATTACCGAAACAGAACACGTTCGCCTTTGACATGTCATTTTCCTTGTAGTATAATTTCAAATTATAAACACGGACACGTAGCCGCGTGGCCGTGTTTGTTTAAATATTTCTCATTAGGAGGTAAACCCTATGTCTATGGCCAATGAAAGAATCTATAACTTTGCCGCCGGCCCTTCTATGCTCCCTCTCGAGGTACTTGAGCAGGCAGGCTCAGAAATCACTAATTTCGGCGGTTCAGGTATGTCAGTTATGGAGATGAGCCACAGAAGTAAGGTATATCTCTCCATTTTTGAAGAGACCAAGGCCAATTTCAAGCGCCTTTTCAACGTACCCGATACCCATGAAATTCTCTTCCTCGGCGGCGGCGCGACCCTGCAGTTTGCAATGGTTGCAATGAACCTTATTTCCCGCACCGGAAAGGCCGATTATGCCATTACCGGCAGCTTTGCAAAGAAGGCTTACGATGAAGCCGCAAAGCACGGCGACGTTCGCATTGCTGTTTCCACCGCAGATTGCAACCACACCCGCATTCCCACTCAGGAAGAGCTGAATATCCGCAGCGATGCTTCCTATTTCTACTATACCGCCAACAACACCATATATGGCACCGAGTGGAAATACACCCCTGAAGTACCCGAGGGCGTAATTCTTGTAAGTGACATGAGCTCCGATATTCTCACCCGCCCCGTTGATATTTCCAAGTACGGCATCATCTTCGCAGGCGCGCAGAAGAACATGGGCCCTGCAGGTGTAACCGTAGCTATCGTTGATAAGTCCATCACCGGCAACGCTCTGCCCTACACTCCCGTAATGCTGGATTATGCAGCTATGATTAAGGGCGACAGCATGCACAACACTCCTCCCTGCTGGAATATTTATATGCTGGGTCTGGTTCTCAAGTGGCTGGATAAGCAGGGCGGAATCGAGGGCATGCAGGCAATCAAGCACGATAAGGCTAAGCTCCTGTATGATTTCATTGATAACAGTAAGCTCTTCAATTGCGCTGTTGTTCCCGAAGCCCGTAGCGATATGAACGTTGTCTTTACCACCGGTGATGCAGACCTCGACAAGAAGTTTGCAGCTGATGCCACCAAGGCAGGCATGTCCAACCTTAACGGTCATCGTAGTGTCGGCGGTATGCGCGCTTCCATTTACAACGCTATGCCCACCGAAGGCGTAAAATATCTGATTGAATTCATGAAGAAGTTTGAACAGGAAAACGGATAAATCCGTGCTCCATACGGAGGTTACATATATGTTTACAGTAAAAACTCTTAATAAAATCGCTGCTATCGGCACCGATCGCCTTGATAAGGCATATTTCACCATTGATGATACCACTGAAACTCCCGATGCCATAATCGTCCGCTCTGCAAAGATGGCTGATTATCCTCTTAATCCCGAGCTTGCATGCATTGCAAGAGCAGGTGCAGGCTATAACAATATTCCCACTGATAAGTGTGCCGATGCCGGTGTCGTAGTTTTCAATACCCCCGGTGCTAACGCCAATGGTGTTAAGGAGCTTGTTATCTGCGCAATGCTGCTAGTTTCTCGCAAGGTTGTAAACGGTATAAACTGGGTAAAGACTATTGCTGACAAGGGTGACGAGGTTGCAGCTCTTGTCGAAAAGGGCAAGAGCGAATTCACCGGTCCCGAAATCATGGGCAAGACCCTCGGTCTTATCGGTCTCGGTGCTATCGGCGCTAAGGTCGCAAAGGCTGCAAAGGCTCTCGGCATGACCGTTTACGGTTACGACCCCTTCCTTTCCGACGCACTCAAGGCTGATCTTGAAGGCTATGTAACTATAGTTGCAACCCTTGACGAAATCTATGCAGCAGCAGATTACATTTCTCTGCATGTTCCATGCAATGATTCCACTAAGAACACCGTATGCGCTACAAGCATTGCTAAGATGAAAGACGGCGTCAGAATCGTCAATATTGCCCGCGGCGAGCTTGTAAACGATGATGATATTCTCGCAGCTCTCGAAACCGGCAAGGTTGCCGCTTACGTCACCGACTTCCCCGACGGAAAGCTGGCTGCCAGCGACAAGGTTATTGCAATCCCCCACCTCGGTGCTTCCACTCCCGAAAGTGAAGACAACTGTGCAATTATGGCTGCAGATCAGATTTCCGAGTATATGCTGCGCGGGAACATTGTAAACTCCGTAAATCTCCCCAACATCACCCTCGAGAAGAGCGGAGCTGCCCGCACCGTAATAATTCGAAAGGCAGAGGTTGACCTCACTGCCCTCCTCAATGCAGTTGCAGCAGCCGGTGCAAAGGTTACCGGCAGCGCCGATAAGACTCGCGGAGTATACGCAGCCGCCATCATTGATACCGATACTCCCATTACAGCAGATGCTTTTGCTGCTATCGACGGTATCCTTAAAGTAAGAACAATATGATAATTAACATAAAGGCCGACGGAATTTCCCGTCGGCTTTTGCTTTTGCACAAATTTCCGAAAAACTGAACATATTACTTGCTTTACGACCGAAAATATGGCAAAATAAATTGACTAACTTTATAAACTAGTGCAATCATTGCAAGGAGGAAATATTATGGCAAAATTTATTACCGCCCAGGAAGCCGCTGCCCTTATTCCCGACCACGCTACAGTCGGTGTTGGCGGCATGGGTCTTGCAGGCTGGCCTGAGGAAATTGCCTGCGCTATTCGCGACAGATTTAAAGAGACCGGTCATCCCTGCGACATGAACCTGAAGCAGGCCAGCGCCATGGGCGACTGGAAGACCCGCGGCACCACCCGTCTCGGTGAAGCAGGCCCCGGCCTTGTTACCCGCTGGTCCGGCGCTCACGTTGGCAGCTCCTTCGCTCTGCGTGATCTCGCTCTCGAGAACAAGCTGCAGTGCCACTGCCTGCCCCAGGGCGTTATCGTTAACCTTTGGCGTGAAATCGCAGCCGGTCGTCCCGGTCTGCTGACTAAGGTTGGTCTCGGCACCTTCGTTGACCCCCGCGTACAGGGTGGTAAGATGAACGAGGCTGCTACCGATGATCTGGTTGAAGTTGTTAACTTCCAGGGCGAAGAGTACCTGTTCTACAAGGGCTTCAAGGTTGACGTCGCTCTCCTGCGCGGCACCGTAGCTGACGAGAACGGCAACATCACCTTCGAGCACGAAGGCTTCATCAACGAAGGCTTTGCCATCGCTGCTGCTGCAAAGAACACCGGCGGTATCGTTATCGTTCAGGTTGAGTACCTCTGCAAGAAGGGTACCATCGCTCCCAAGGACGTTAAGATCCCCGGCATCATGGTTGACTATGTTGTTCAGGCTACCGACAAGGACGCTTGCTGGCAGACTGAGGGTCTCTACTTCGAGCCCGCTTTCTCCGGCCAGATCAAGAAGCCCCTCAACGCTATCGACAGACTTCCCTTCGACGAGCGCAAGATCATCTGCCGCCGCGTCGCTATGGAGCTGAAGAAGGGCGACGTTATCAACCTCGGCGTTGGTATTCCCGCTGATACCGCAAAGGTTGTTAACGAAGAGGCTAACATCGACGACTTCGTTATGAGCACCGAGAGCGGCATGATCGGCGGCGTTCCTGCTGCTCTGCCCAACTTCGGTTCTGCATACAACGCAGAAGCCTGCATCGACCACGGCTACATGTTCGACCTCATCGACGGCGGCGGTCTTAACATGACCTGCCTTGGCCTCGGTGAAGTTGACGTATACGGCAACAACAACGTAAGCTTCCTCGGCAAGATGATGACCGGCCCCGGTGGCTTCATCAACATCACTCAGGCTACTCCCAAGGTTGTCTTCTGCGGCACCTTCATGGGTAAGGCAAAGCTGAAGCCCGGCAACGGCAAGCTCGAGATCGTTGAGGAAGGCAAGATCCGCAAGTTCGTTAACAACGTTAAGCAGATCACCTTCGCAGGTCAGTATGCCGGCGATGATCAGATTGTTCTTTACGTTACCGAGCGTGCTGTATTCCAGCTCATCGACCACAAGGTCACCCTTATCGAAATCGCTCCCGGCATCGACCTGGAGAAGGATATCCTTGCCAACATGGACTTCAAGCCCGAGATTTCTCCCGACCTGAAGCTCATGGACGCCGAGATCTTCAACGAGACCTGGGGCGGCCTGGCAAAGTACGTCGAGAAGTAATTCCACTTCCACATATAGAAAATGCTGCATCGGAAACGATGCAGCATTTTTATTACCAGTATTGATATTTTTTACGTTTGGCTATCCAGAACGCTATACCTACCAACATACCGGCAAGCTCGGCGAACACAACGGATACCCATATGCCGTCGATACCCCAAATTAAGGGGAATACAATAACGGCCGCTATCTGGAATACAAAAGATCTGAGGAAGGATATTGCCGCAGAAACAA
>JAFXFT010000284.1 GCA_017513385.1 Oscillospiraceae bacterium
CCCCTATGTGGAGAAAGGATTTATCGCTGAGATACGCGTTTCTACCCGACCGGACAAAATTGATCATGCCGCGCTGAAACTGCTTAGTGAATACGGAGTAAAGACCGTAGAACTGGGCTCGCAGTCCATGGACGAAAGGGTGCTGCGCATGTCCGGCAGAGGACATACTGCCGACGATACCCGGAGGGCAGCGGCACTTATTAAAGTTGCAGGATTCAATCTTATGCTGCAGATGATGACCGGTCTGCCGGGCAGCAGTGTGGAAAGCGACATAATGACCGCACGTGAGCTTATAAAGCTGCAGCCGGACGGCGTGCGGATATACCCCACGGTCATAATCCGTGAAACTGCTCTTTACGATTTGTGGCAGGCAGGGAAGTATCGGGAACACACCGTGGAGGACGCGGTGAATGTCTGCGCGGAGCTTGTGAAGGAATTTGCCGCAGCCAATGTGCCGATAATAAGGCTGGGACTCAACCCCACTGACGACCTTTCTGCGGGCGAGGCGGCAGCGGGCGCGTATCATCCCGCGCTGGGTGAGCTGGTGTACTCAAGGATGTATCTGCAGAAAGCTGAAAAGCTTATAGAAGAAGCTGGCTGCCAAGGCACTGTAATTTTGGGCGTGCATCCGTCGAGAGTGTCACTGATGACGGGGCAGAAACGGCAGAATTTAGCCAAGCTTAAGGCTAAGTTCGGCCTTGAGGACATTAAGGTAATAAAAACCGATGTAAATGACGGAGAAATTGTTATCCTGCCTTGAAAAATGTTCCTAAAAGGTATAAAATAATACGTCAAAGTAATTATAAGCGAGGAATACGATGTATTTAAAAGCGCTGGAAATACAAGGCTTCAAATCATTCCCCGATAAGGTTCGCCTCTCCTTTGAAAAAGACGTTACCGCAATCGTGGGGCCAAACGGAAGTGGAAAATCGAATATATCCGACGCTATCAGCTGGGTGCTTGGTGAGCAGCGCAGCAAAGCTCTGCGCGGAAATAAGATGGAGGACGTCATTTTTGGCGGCACTCCTGACCGCCAGAAGCTTGGTTTTGCGCAGGTGAGCCTTATACTGGATAACAGCAGCGGCGCATTTGATGCCGAGCAGGGCGAGCTTACCGTTACCCGCCGCTACTATCGCAGCGGCGACAGCGATTATTTCATAAACAAGCGTTCCGTCCGCCTTAAGGACATAAACTCTCTGTTTATGGATACAGGTCTGGGCAGAGACGGCTACTCTATGATAGGTCAGGGCCGCGTTGACGAGATACTGTCCGCCAAGAGCACCGACCGCCGCGAGGTTTTTGAAGAGGCAGCGGGTATATCCCGCTTCCGCTACCGCCGCGAGGAAGCTCAGAACAAGCTGAAAAAGACCGATGAGAATCTTGTTCGTATCAATGATAAGATAAGCGAGCTTGAGCTTTCCGTAGAGCCTCTCCGTCAGCAGGCAGAGGTGGCGAAAAAGTATCTTATCCTCCGCGATGAACTGCGCGGTCTTGAGATTTCCCTTTGGATGGAAACCTTGGACAAGCTGGCACAGAAGAGCGCCTTGCTCCGCGAAGAGTATGATGAATCTGGTAAGCGCATAGAAACGGCACGCCAGGAACTGCAGAGTCTTTATGACAATGCAGAGAGCTTTGCCGAAATGATGCGCGTGCGTGAGGAGGAAGCGGAAAAGCTTCGTCAGGAAATAAACGCAGTTACCGCGCTGGCAGCCGAGAAGGAAAGTGAACTGGCTGTTCTGCGCACAAATATGGAAGCCAACGAGAATAACGCTCAGCGCCTTGAGGGAGAGCTTCAGGAACATGACGAGCGCAATTCCTCTCTCAGCGAGCAGATAGAGCTGCGCCGCGAGAGAATCGTTGAGATAGAAAACGAAATACGCAGCCTTTCCGAAAAGTGCGGCGAGGTAATTGATGTAATTGACCTTAAAGAACTTGAGCTTGGCGAGAAAAATGCTGAGTTGGACGGCTTGGCTGATGAAATCAACCACGTTTCCGGCGCTGCCGCAGCAGCAAAGGCCCGCTGGGAGGCGCTGGACGCGTCGGGCGAGGAAATGCTCAGCCGAGCAGAAAGTGCAAAGCTTGAGCTGGCTCGCTTCGATGAACGCTTGAACGCCGAAAACGCAGCCTTTGAAGAGTGCGAAAAGGCAATCAACGATATTGAAGAAGAGCAGCAGAGCGCCAATAACCGTATTGCCGGTTTGAGAAAACGCTCGCAGAACCGCGAAGCGGCGGTTAGTGAGCTGCAGGAAAAGAAAAATCAGCTGCAGATGGAGGAGAGCCGTATAGCCTCCCGCACATCTCTGCTGAGCGAAATGAAAAAGGAATACGAGGGCTTCTCCCGAGCTGTAAAGACCATAATGCAGGAAAAACGCGGGGGCGGTCTGAAGAATATCCATGGAACCGTAGCAGAACTTGTTAAGGTGCCGGACGATTACGCCGTTGCAATCGAGACCGCATTGGGCGACTCGGTGCAGCATATAGTCGTTGACAGGGAAGAGGACGGTAAGGCAGGCATCAACCTGCTCAAGCGCCGCGACGCAGGCCGCGCCACATTCCTGCCTCTGTCCGCCATAAAGGGCAATGAGATATCCGAAAAGGATATTCTTTCGGAGGAGGGCATTATTGGCCTTGCTTCACGCCTTGTGAGCTATGATAAGCGATATGACGGTATATTCAAGAATCTGCTCGGCCGTGTGCTCATAGCCGAGGATTTGGAGGCGGCAATCGCAGTTTCACGAAGATATACCCTCCGCGTGAAGATAGTCACGCTGGATGGTCAGGTCATGAACGTAGGTGGTTCCATGACCGGTGGTTCCGCTGCACGCAGCGTGGGTATGATTTCACGCGCCAATGAGCTTGAAAAGCTGCTTGCCCGCCAGAAGGAACTGGAGAACGAGATTAAGGAGCTCACCGTAAAGGTCGATGCAGCCCGCAGAGAGTACACCTCCGCCAATTATGAGGCAGAGCTTGCCGAAACTGAGCTGCGCCGCATTCAGGACGAACTGCTGAAAAAGCAGACTGAGCTGGAACAGCGCCGCGTACTGGTGGACTCTCTTAAAGATACCCGCGCCGCAATGGAGGCGGGCCTTGACGAAACCGAGAATCTTGCCGATAAGAGCCGCAGCGAAAAGGAACTGGCTATTACCGAGGCTGAGGAGCAGGAGGCAAGGCTGGAAGAACTGCGTGCCCTTTCCGATAAGCTGAATGCTGCAAAGGATGAAATTGAAACTCAGCTGGACGAGCTTGGCGAAAAGCTGGCAAACCTCAAGAACGAGGAAACCGGTCTTAAGTCCGAACGCGAAGCCACACATCGTGCGGTTGCCGAGTGGGAGAGCCTTGTTGAAACTCTCGGCACAGAGCATCAGCGCAAGGATGCGGAGATAACCGCCCTGCGTGACCGCAATAAGGAGCTTGAAGCCGATGCAGCCGCCAAGGCGGAGCAGATAGAAAACTTCAAGAGCCTTGCGTCTGAAGGACAGAAGAAGCTGGACGAAACGCTGGCTGACAAGAACAGCATCGAAGCCAAGCGCGGCGGAAACGAGAAGCGCGTTCAGGAAAAGAATGCGGAGATCGTTGAGCTGGAGCGCGCATTTGCCCGCATAGAGCAGCGCAAGCAGGCTGCTGACATGGAAGAGAAGCAGATAGTTGACCGCCTTTGGGAAACCTACGAGCTCAGCCGTGCCGCCGCACAGCGTCAGCGTCAGGAATTGGAGAGCGTTTCCAAGGCAAATAAACGTGCCTCCGAGCTCAAGCGTGAGATCGGTGCGCTGGGAACTCCCAACCTTGGCGCTATAGACGAGTTCGAGCGTGTCAACGAGCGTTATACATATCTCACCGATCAGCGGGACGATATAACCAAGGCGAAGGAAGAGCTTGAGAAGATAATTTCCGACATCACCAAGGAGATGGAAGAGATATTCCTTCGCGAGTTCAACAGTATAAATGAGAACTTCCAGGTGACCTTTAAGGAACTCTTTGGTGGCGGCAGCGCCAGCCTTGAGCTTGAAGACCCCAATGATGTTCTTGGCTGCGGCGTAGAGATCCGCGTGCAGCCTCCCGGAAAGACCCAAAAGACCCTTACGCTGCTTTCAGGCGGTGAACGTGCCTTCGTTGCCATCGCAATCTATTTTGCAATAATGAAGGTTAGACCCACGCCCTTCTGCGTACTGGACGAAATCGAAAGTGCGCTGGACGAAAAGAACGTAGGCCGCTTTGCGGACTACCTGCGTAAGATATGCCATAACACTCAGTTTTTGGTCATCACCCACCGCAGAGGCTCTATGGAGCGCGCCGACGTGCTTTACGGCGTAACCATGCAGCGCGGTGTTTCCAAGGTGCTGAGCATAGACCTTGAGGAAGCACTCAAGAAGTTCTGATACATATTTCACATTGGAGGAAAATATGGGCTTTTTCAGCAAGATAAAAGAAGGCCTTGCAAAAACAAGGAACAATATAAGCAATCAGCTCCATGGTATGTTCGACAGCTTCACCGGAGCAAACGACGAGTTTTTCGACGAACTTGAGGAAACTCTCATTCTTGCCGACGTAGGTGTTGAGATTGCTACCGAGTCTGTTGACAAGCTCCGCGAGATCGTAAAGAAGAACGGTATTCGCGGCGGCGAAGATATAAAGAAGGAACTGGAGAACATTCTCACCGAGATAGTTACTTTCGAGGATAACTCCATTAAGGTAGATACCAAGCCTTCCATCATCCTCGTCATAGGCGTAAACGGTGTAGGCAAGACCACTACCATCGGTAAGCTTGCAACCCGCTATGTCAAAGAGGGCAAGAAGGTACTGCTCTGCGCAGGCGATACCTTCCGCGCAGCCGCCTCCGAGCAGCTGAGCATCTGGGCGCAGAGAGCGGGAGCGGATATAGTAAAGCACGAGGAAGGCTCTGATCCCGGAGCGGTTATCTTTGATGGTATCGCTGCCGCCAAGGCAAGAGGCGCCGATGTCATCATCTGCGATACTGCAGGACGTCTGCACAATAAGCAGAACCTCATGAACGAGCTGGCCAAGATAAACCGCATCATCGACCGTGAGCTGCCCGGCGCAGCCCGCGAGAACCTGTTGGTTATCGACGCAACCACCGGACAGAACGGCCTTATTCAGGCAAAGCAGTTTTCCAACGCTGCCAACATCACCGGTCTTGTTCTTACCAAGCTGGACGGCACTGCCCGCGGTGGTATCGTGTTTGCGGTCTGCGGTGAGCTGAGCATTCCCGTTAAACTGGTAGGTGTAGGCGAAAAGGCAGAGGACCTTATCGACTTCGATGGTACGGATTTTGTGAGGGCGCTGCTTGATGAGTAATCTGAGATTTGTGCTTGCCAGCAACAATAAGGGCAAGCTTAAGGAAATGAGAGAGATCCTTGCCGAGCTGGGCATAGAAGTTATGTCCCAAAAGGAGGCAGGCATTGCCTCCGAGCCGGAAGAGGACGGTACCACTTTTGAGGAAAACGCCATAATCAAGGCAAGGGCAGCAATGGAAGCTTCCGGACTTCCGGCCATTGCCGATGATTCCGGCATTGCCGTGGACGCGCTCAACGGCGAGCCCGGCATTTATTCCGCACGCTATGGCGATTGCGGTTCCGACGAGGAACGCGTGGAATATTTGCTCAAAAATATGGAAAACGAGGAACATCGCGCGGCGAAATTCGTCTCATCTATAGCGGTAGCATTCCCTAACGGCGATGTACTTACCACTCTCGGCGAGTGCCACGGCACTTTGACCTATGCCCCTATCGGCGAAAATGGCTTTGGCTACGATCCCATTTTCTACATGGAGCAGTTCGGACGTACCCTTGCTCAGGTGAGCGCCGAGGAAAAGAACAGCGTTTCCCACAGAGGAAGAGCGCTGAGAGCAATGAAAGAAAAACTTACGGAATATTTTAAGGAGAATACCATATGCTGACAAGCAAACAGAGAGCTCAGCTTCGCGCTATTGCCAACGGTGAGGACACCATCGTATATATCGGCAAGAGCGGTGTTACCGAGAATGTAGTTAAGCAGGCCGCAGACGCGCTGAAGGCTCGCGAGATAATCAAGTGCAAGGTGCAGGAAAATTCACTGCTTACCGCCCGCGAGGCCTGCGACGAGCTGGCTGAAAAGACCGGCGCCGAGGGCGTGCAGGTTATCGGCAACCGCTTCGTAATATACAAGAGAAACGACGAGGATCCCAAGATAAAGCTGGTTAAGTGAGATATAAACCCCGATACAGGAGGTTGAGATATGAAGATCGGCATATACGGCGGAACATTCAACCCCCCGCACGCAGGACATATCAAAGCGGCGGGCGACG
>JAFXFT010000025.1 GCA_017513385.1 Oscillospiraceae bacterium
CATATACAGCGTTGAACTGAGCAAAGTCGCCCATGTCTGCCAGGAAGCAAGTGGTCTTAACAACGTTTTCAAAAGTGGTGCCGGCCTCTTCGAGAACAGCAGCAATGTTCTTGAAAACCTGCTCTGCCTGAGCGCAAATCTCATCGCCTACAACCTCACCGGAAACAGGGCAGATGGGTATCTGACCGGAGGTATAGAGCATAGAGCCGGAAATATAAGCCTGAGAATAGGGACCAATGGCTGCAGGAGCCTTATCAGAAGTGATTCTCTTCATAATCTTTCTTTCCCCCAAATTATATTAATGGTTGATTGTTCTCTGTACTGCTCTGTGACATAATACATTATACATCATTGAGTAGCATACGCTCCGTCGGTCAAAACTCAGCATTTTTCTTAAAAAATGCTGTATTTTCGTACTAATTCGGCGCATAAGGGCATAACTGTCCCAGAGTAGATTAATCATGTATTAAGAAAATACCACAGTTTTTTGCAATTTTAAATCCGCAAAAGGTTGACTTTTGGCTATAGCTATTTATACTATTAGTAGCAATGCTTTTCCGAGCATATTACAGTGAATTTGTACATCAGCTTTCGATTATGCCCAACACGGAGGATTTCACCATGAAAATCAGCGCAAGTATGCTTTTTGACTCTATGTTTTCCGCCATTCGCAGCTATTCACTGGGTTCCCCTTCAACAGAATGCTGTATAAGCGGTATACTTCCCTACCTCCCTGATGTTCCCATGGCCAGCGACCACGCATATGTCATATCTGCCGACAATCTTATTGATATTCAGCCTGACAAAAATATTACGCTGATTATATATGGCCTATATGCAGAATCTGCACCACCTCTCCCCGATTGTCAGTATATGGCTTTGCATCCCGAAATCAGCTTCGGAGAGGCTTTAGCGCTGGCGCTTAGCGCTATGGAGAAGTACAACAGCTGGTATGAAAAGATGCGGGCAGAGCTGACGGGCTCGCCCGACCTCAACCGCATCTGCAGCATTGGATATCAGCTTTTGAACAACCCCATCCTGCTCTTTGACCCGAACCATGTGCTGCTGGCTTCTACTGACGTCGCCCAGACTCATAAAAGTGCATTTCTCAAAGCTGACGAAAATTCAACCACACTTGTGCTTTCCGATGATGCGTATAAGGCAATTGTCAACAGACCAGAGTTTGAGGACAACACAGAAATCGGTATGGTTTCCTTTATGGAAAACCCGTTGGGCGGCAACACCCTGTACACAAACATAGTCTGCAATCAGCAGGAGTACCGCCTTTGCGTTAACGATACAAATCGCGGCTTCCGCCCCGGTGATTTGCAGATATGCAAAATACTGTCCGACACCCTGCAGACCGCAATGGAAATGGATCGTTCCCGTGAAACAGCAGCCAAAGCCGATCTCTGCGACCTGTTCATAAACATTATCAGCAACGGCACCGTTGACCCTGCCAGCTGCGACACCATTCTTGTGGCATGGAACTGGAAGCAAAATGATGATTTTATCTGTCTTGGCGTAGAAAAGACAAACACCAACCTGCAGTTCGTTTCCAATGACCAGTATATATGCGCTAAAATCGAGGAGCTTCTCTCCGATGCCTGCGCGTTCATGCTGGACGGCAGGCTCATATGCATAGCTCATCTCAACCGCGAGCTTGACGAAGAAAGCATTCCCGCAAGGCTGGAAAGCTTCCTGCTGGACAACATATTCATAGTCGGCAAAAGCGATGTATTTTCCGATGCACTGAATGCTGCTGACTATTACCGCGAGGCCTGCATTGCGCTGCGCTCCGGTCGTGCAAAGAATCCGGAGAATTTCTTCCATAGTTTCTCCGATTATGGCTTCTACAACCTGCTCCATCACGGTTTGGACGATCTCTCCCCCATCAGGTATTGCGACAAAAATGTGCTCCGTCTTGCCGCACTGGAGGATTCCAGAGTAGATTACTGCGAAACCCTGCGCACCTACATAGAAAACGACCGCAACCTTCTGCGCACCGCCGAGCTGCTGCACATTCACAGGACCACACTCTTCTACCGCCTCAATAAAATCAAAGAGGCTCTTGATGCAGATTTGGAATCCCCAGATACCCGTCTGCGCATATGGCTGTCCTTCATTCTCCTTGAGTTGGATAAGAGCGGAGATACCCAAATATAAACGAAAAACGTCGCAGAGCGCTTGCTCTGCGACGTTGCTGTTTTTTATATTACCTTGGAAAGGAAGTCCTTCAAGCGAGGATCCTGAGGATTATCAAACAGTTCATCGGGGGTGTTTACTTCCAGAATAGAACCTTCTGCCATGAAAACGACCTTGTCCGCTACCTTGCGTGCAAATCCCATCTCATGGGTTACGATTACCATCGTCATATTGTCCATTACAAGGGAGTGCATAAGGTCAAGAACCTCACCTACCATTTCCGGGTCAAGTGCAGATGTAGGCTCGTCAAAGAGCATTACCTCGGGATTCATTGCCAGTGCGCGAACTATGGCTATTCTCTGCTTCTGTCCGCCGGAAAGCATTGCAGGATACTCGTTCGCCTTATCCTTCAGTCCAATTCGCTCAAGAAGCTGCATTGCCTTTGCTTCAGCCTCTTCCTTGGTCATTATCTTAAGGTTGATTGGGGCAATGGTAATGTTCTGCAATACAGTCTTATGCGGGAACAGATTGAAGTGCTGGAACACCATGCCCATTCTACGGCGATGGAGGTTTATGTCCACTTTCTTGTCCGCCAAATCTACACCGTCGAAAATTATACGACCCGATGTCGGAGTTTCCAGCAGATTCAAGCTGCGCAGGAGGGTGGATTTTCCGGAACCGGAGGGACCGATAATGGAAACGACTTCGCCGCGTCTGACACTCATGCTGCAGTTATCAAGCGCGACAACCTCTCCGCCGTTATACTCCTTGCGAAGGTTCTGAACCTCAATAAGAACTGCGTTATTATCAATGTTTGTCGCCACGGCGCATCCTCCTTTCGATGGCTTCTATAGCCTTGCTTGCAGGGAAATTTATGCAGAAATAAATCATCGCCGCAAGTACATAAGGCGCGAGGGTGATATATGTATTACCTGCAACGGTCTTTGCGCCCCACATAAGCTCCTGCATACCCAAAGTCATACAGATGGAGGACTCCTTAACCATGGTTATCAGCTCGTTGGCAAGGGCAGGCAGAATATTCTTTATTGCCTGAGGCAGAACTATAAGACGCATAGACATGGCACCTGTCATGCCAAGGCTTCGAGCCGCCTCTGTCTGTCCGATATCTACTGCAAGTATACCTGCGCGGAATATTTCCGCAACGTAGGCCGAGCTGTTTATAGCCAGCGCCACAACACCGGGTATAAAGCGCGACAGGTCAATAAATCCGATATACACAGAGGGTATCCTTATGGCGCCAAACACACCAAAATAGATAATGTAAAGCTGTACAAGCAGTGGAGTCGAACGGAAAACCGCTATGTATGCGCCGGAGATGGCTTTTATTACCTTATTTTTGCTCAAACGCATAAGCGCCAGCAGCAATGCAGGAATGACCGCCAGTGCAACTGCCACGATGGACAGCAACAGGGTATAAATTATGCCTTCAACGAAGAAAGAAGCATACTTCGGCAAAAACGAAAAGTTAAAAAAGTTTGCCGCATTCATATCAGCATAGAGACTGCTCCAGTTCATGGCTCAAATCCTTTCATATATCTTGATAAAATTCGCCGTGCAGAGTCATAGCGACACTGCACGGCGTCAACTGCTAATTTAAGGATTATTCAACTGCCTGGGATGCAAGAGCGTCAGCCTCTTCGATCCACTTCTCGATGGTGCCATCGGTGGTAACAGCTGCAATAGTCTTGTTGATGCTCTCAAGCAGGCCATCGGGGTCGCCCTTCTCAACTGCTACGCAGTAGGGAGCTGCTGCACCGAGAGATACTTCGGAAACTACCAGATCCTCGTTGGAGGCAGCGTACTGCATTGCAACAGCGCCGTCAAGAACGATAGCAGCGCACTTGTCGTATACCAGTTCGTTTACCAGGTCGGTAACGGAGGTAAGAGCAACGAGGTTAGCACCGGGCATCTGATCGGTAACGATGTCAGCCTTGGTGGTACCGGTCTGAGCGCCAACGGAGAGACCGTCAAAATCCTCGAGGCTTGCAAAGTTGGCGGTATTAGCCTTCTTAACAAGGATCATGGGAGGATAGTCGGTGTAATATGCATCGGAGAAGTCAGCTGCTACGCGGCGGTCGGGGGTATCCTCAATAGCTGCGATAACGATGTCGGCCTCACCCTTCTGCATTGCAGCCATAAGGCTGTCAAAGTTCATGTTGACGACCTTGAGCTCTCTGCCCATGTCCTCAGCGATCTTCTTAGCGAGGGATACGTCGATACCGGCATACTGCTGGTTGCCGGCTTCATCGATAACGATGAACTCAAAGGGAGGATAGTCTGCGGAGGTAGCGTATACCAGAGCAGGCTTGGTTTCGGGAGCCTTGTCCTTGCCGCAAGCACCCAGAGAGAGCACCATAAGTACAACGAGAACAATGCAAAGAATCTTCTTCATTATAATAATCTCCTTTTTTACATTATGTGGAATATATCCTGTTCCACAATAGGCAGTATACATCAATAAAAATTCATTGTCAATCTTTCTCAATGCATAAACTGCACATAAACTCACATATTCATGCATTATTTTCGTTCAAGGCAGCTCTGAGACTTGAAAGACGGAGTATTTTGGAGTATAGTTATGCTATGCTTCAAATATTTGGAGGAAAATCTCTGTTATGATCTTCAACTCTTATTTATATATAGATACTGCCCGCCTCAGGGCAAACATAGGTAGCATTATCGCTTCCCTGCCCTCCGGCACAGAGCTTATCCCCGTCCTTAAATGCAACGCATACGGTTTTGGAGTCAGCACTGTTGCGAGGATAATGGAGGATTTCCCTGCTGTGCACACCATTGCATTGGCGCAGGTCTCCGAGGGTATTGAGCTGCGGCGCGAGGGTATAAGCAAGGGCATTCTCATCACCGGTGCTGCCGCCACAGAAGCCCAGCGCATTGCCGCCATTGAAAACTCCCTTATTTTGACCGCATATTCTGCCGGATTTATCCGCGCCCTTGCCGACACAGCCCGCCGACTTGGCAAAACAGCAGAAGTACATATAAAGATAAACACCGGTCTTAACAGACTGGGTTTTTGTGCAGGCAATGAGCTTACCGAGGGCATTGCAGCTCTCAAGGAATGCTCCGACGTTCTGCGTGTAACCGGCTGCTTCTCCCATTTCACCGAAATGGAAAAACCTGATGAAACCGAAACACAAAAGCAATTCTCAGACTTCATGTCTGCCGTAGAACAGCTGAAGGCCGCCGGCATAGACCCCGGTCTGCGCCACATCTGCGCCAGCGCGGGCTATGAATTCCACCCCGAAATGGCTCTGGACGCAGTTCGTCTCGGTCGCAGGCTGTATTATGATAATCCTGTCAGACCCGATGGAGGCATACAGGAAGCTGCCTCATGGCGAGCAGTTATCACCGATGTTCAGCTTCGCAAAGCAGGGCAAAAGCTTGGCTACGGCGCAGGATATCCTCTCAACAAGGATACAAAGGTCGCAATGCTGGGTGTAGGCTACGGCGATGGTCTTTTCAACCGTGTAGTCGACGCAGGCGCGCCCGTACTTGTAAACGGCAAGCGTGCCCAATTGATCACCTGCTGCATGGACCAGTGTTTCCTCGATGTAAGCGGAATCGACTGCGCTCCCGGCGACGAGGCAACTCTCTTCGGCTATGACAGCGACGGCAACCTTCTTCCCGCTCAGGAGATAGCCTCCCTTATGAATGACGAAGCCTGCACACTCACTGCCGCACTGGGCCCCCGAGTAGCAAGAATATACGAATAAATGCAAGAACCGCACGGTCACAACTGCGACCGTGCGGTTTCAGTTTGTCAAAGAACTATGGTGCGCAGTTGAATTAAGGCAAGCC
>JAFXFT010000285.1 GCA_017513385.1 Oscillospiraceae bacterium
AAGGAACTGGAAGGGCCGCTGTATCGCGGAATAAGCAGGATAGCACGCCGTTTTGTGAATTTCTGATTTCAGACAAAAAAGAACTGACCCTTGACCGTCTTACATATCCGACAGTCAAGGGTCAGTTCTCTGATATCTTGTTATCTAACATCCTTGGTTACCTCTCTTTCTACAGGATAAGAATTTTACCTGTACATTGGTATCACCCTTTCTGGTTATAATATAGCACAGGGTGTCGTTTTTTGCAATGGATAATACTACATAATGTTGCAACAAAATGTATTGTAAAGTTTGGTTATAACACAGATTTGTAATATTTCTCGTCTTTTTGTCTTGACCTTGCGGGCAGATTTTGGTATATTTGATACGTTGGGGTCGCTAAAAGGCGGCCCCTGTATCTATTCGGAGGTGGGCAGATGAACATACAACTTACGCGGGCAAACAGGCTTGGTCACTGGCTGAAAGTGCACCAACTTTACCGCTATTCTTTCCCCCGCGCGGAGCGCAAGCCCTTCTCCGCCATTGTGAACATACACCGCAGCAACCGCGGCGACGTATGGTACTGCAGCGTTGACGGACGCTTTGCCGGATTCGCCTCCACCGTAAGAGGCGGTGAGCTTGTGCTGGTGGACTATCTGGCAGTTTCTCCCAGCATGCGTGACGGCGGCATAGGCTCCGCCACACTCGGTGCATTGCAGAAGCAGTACCCCGACCATCACCTATTCCTCGAGATAGAGAGCGTATGGGAGGACGTACCCGACCGCGATGCCCGCCTGCGCCGCAAGGCATTCTACCTGCGCAACGGCTTTACACCCATGAAGCTGATGATTTGGCTTTTCGGCGTAAAGATGGAGGTACTTGGCATCGACTGCAAAATGGATTACACACAGTATCTTGATTTCTACACCAAATACCTTTCGCCCTGGACGGCAGAGCACATATCCGAGGACGTTCACCCGGAGGCGGGCTAATTTAACATACACAAAGGGCGACGCAGCCGATGCTGCGTCGCCCTCGCATTTTTCAAAAGAAAACTTTTTGACATAATGCCGGTTTGCTGTTGTACATTTTTGCATAGCACTCCCAAGATTGTCATTGCGAGGAGCGAAGCGACGTGGCAGGGCTGACATAACCCGTCAGTTCTGTCGAGCCCCTTTCCTATTGGGCTCGACATCTCCAGTGTTGTTCCAACTGCGCACCGTGATCTTTTGACGCTTAATAATAGTGTACCACATCGCTTTTTTCACACCTTTGAATACTCACCTATAAATTCAAGTACGCATTCCTTCAATCTGCGGATACTTTCCGTTTCCTTTTTGCGCACATGGGTGCCCATGCCAAGCTCGCGTATAGCGGCGGGACTTACCGGCACGCACAGAACATCGTCCGTTCTGCCGCGTATCATCAGTTCCGTCATCATTGACACACCCAAACCGCGGCCCACCATGCGGATAACGGTTTCATCGTCCACACGGCAAACCTGCGAATCCAGCTTCACGTTCTCCGGCTCGGTTACCGCTCTTACGTTCCTGTCAAACCTGCCATATGGCATGAGGAAATCCTGCCCCTCGAATTCCTTCAGTGGGAATGTATCCCGCTCCCCTATCGGGTAGCTTTTGGGCAGTATGGCATACATTTTCTCATTATAAAGAGGTGTCCAGTCGCAGCTGTCGTAGTCCTGTCGGCTGGCAAATATAAAATCCGTTTCGCCGCTCTCCAGCAGTTCAAAGGGTTCAAGCGCATGGTCGACCATACGCAGGTCAACATTTACCTCAGGACATTGACGGCGGAATCGATAGAGTATTTCCGGCATCCAGTGCATGGCAATACTTGAATAGGCTGCTATGCGGATAACCTCACTTTTCTTTTCGGCGATTATGCGTATCTGATTTTCCAGATTAGCATTTGCCTGCAAAAATTCGCGTATTGCGGGCATCAGCTGCGCCCCCTGCGCCGTAAGCTGAATGCCGTTATGATTGCGCTGCAGCAGCGGAAAGCCTATTTCCTTTTCCAGAGAGTCCATCATGTGCGTAAGACCCGATTGGGTATAGCCCACTACCTCGGCCGCCTTGCTGAAGCTGCCCAAATCCGCCGCCGTCATCAATATTTCAAGCTTTTTGCTGTTCACATGCCGCACCCCATTTGTTATCTATTACATTTTGTCATACCCTCATTATAAACACGCGTTTCACAGATTGCAATACAAATGGTAGAATAAAGCAAAATGACGGGAGGGTGACTCCATGAAAAAACAACTTGACTCCAAGCAGAGAATTCTTGTGGCTACAACGCTGTTCGGCATGTTCTTCGGCGCGGGAAATCTTATTTTCCCTGTCCACCTCGGTCAGCTGGCAGGCCGCAGCGTAATTCAGGCCATGATCGGCTTTATAATAACCGCCGTTGGTATACCCATTCTCGGTGTAGCCGCCATAGGCAGCACCCACTCCGACGGTCTGCAGGCCCTTGCCACCAAGGTAGGCAAGCGCTACGGCTATGTGCTCACCTGCCTGCTGTATCTGACCATCGGTCCCTTCTTCGCCATACCCAGATGCGCAACCACCTCGTTTTCAACGGGCATTGCGCCCATGCTGGGAAGTAATATCCCCGAGGCTCCGGTGCTGCTGATATTCTCACTCATATTCTTCGCGCTCGTCCTTTTCTTCTCTCTGCGCCCCGCCAACATCACGGTATGGATAGGCAAGATAATCAACCCCATCTTCCTGATTTTCTTCGCAATACTGGTTGTTGCGGCGCTGATTTCCCCCGGCGCAAAGGCGTCCGCAATCGAGCCCGCCGAGGCTTATAAAAGCGGCGCGCTGTTCTCCGCGTTCATAGAGGGCTACGGCACTATGGATGCTATCGCAGGTCTTGCCTTCGGCATAGTTGTTATCGACATTATCCGCTCTATGGGTGTTACCGATGATTCCGCGGTGGCAAAGGATGTGCTCCATTCCGGTCTGCTCACCGGTCTGCTTATGTCCATTATATATATTGCCACTATCCTTATGGGCGCTCAGTCCAGAGGTCTTTTTGAGACCTCCGAAAACGGCGGCATTGCGCTGGCGCAGATATCCGGACACTATCTTGGCGCATTCGGCAGCATAGTCCTCGCTGTGACCATCACCTTCGCCTGTCTCAAAACCTCCATCGGTCTTGTCACCAGCTGCGCAGACGCATTCGCGAGAATGTTCCCCAAGAGCTGCTCCTACAAGACATGGGCAATAATCTTCACCGTATTCTCCTTCTGCGTTTCCAACTTCGGTCTTTCGAGAATCATCGATTACTCCCTGCCGGTGCTTATGTTCCTCTATCCCCTTTCCATCACACTTATATTGCTTGCGCTGTGCGGAAAATTCTTCAACCATGACAGAGCCGTATATGTAAGTGTTACGGCATTCACCTGTGTCGCAGCGCTGTTCGACTTCCTCAAAACTCTGCCCTCAGGTCTGCGCGCAGCGCTGCATATTGACACCGTTGTCGATTTGGCAGGTAAGGTACTTCCCTTCTTCAAACTCAATCTCGGCTGGGTAGTCCCCGCCGTTATAGGTCTTATAATCGGGCTTATCATTCACCATACGAGAAAAGTGAAAGCATAAAAGCAGTTTAAAACCCCCGACGCAGAGCGCGTCGGGGGTTGAATCGTTTTACAGCAGGTTCTTGCGAAGTTCCTCGCCGGACTTGGGAGAGTAGAATGCGGGTGGTACGTCGAAAATGGTCTTGCAGCCGGTCATACCTGCGGCGTTCATCTTATAAACCGCGCGGGCGCAGCAGACCAGCACGCTGGAGGTAAACTCGGGGTTGGATTCCAGCTTCAGCGCATATTCCATCATCTGCTTGGTCTCTCCCTTTTCGCCGGTAACACCGGTGCGGATCACAAAGCCGCCGTGGGGCATGCCGCCATGCTCACGCTCCAGCTCTTCGGCGGAGATAAAGTTGACGGTGGTATCATAATCGGCGAAGTAGTTGGGCATGGTCTTTATCTCTTCCTCGATGCGTGCCTTATCCGCATCGGGCTCGGCAACTACGAAGCACTCGCGGGTATGCTTTTCGCGGGTGGTCAGCTCGGGATTTTCACCGCTGCGCACGCGCTCAAGTGCGTCTGCCACAGGCACGGTATACTGCTTTGCGCCCGCTACGCCGTCGATACGTCTTATTGCGTCGGAATGACCCTGGCTTACGCCCTTGCCCCAGAAGGTATAATCGTGACCGTCGGGCAGCACGCAGTTGCCCAGCAGGCGCTGGAGGCTGAACAGACCGGGATCCCAGCCGGCAGAGATAAGGGCAGTCTTGCCGCTTTCCCCTGCGACCTTGTCAACGGCTGCAAAATGCTCGGGAATCTTCGCGTGGGTATCGAAGCTGTCAACTATATTGAAATACTTCGCGTACTCGGGGCTCTGCACGGGCAGGTCGGTGGCGCTGCCGCCGCAGAGGATAAGCACGTCGATTTCATCTTTCATTTCAACAGCCTTGCTTACATTATATACAGGCACTTCGGGAGTCAGGGTTTTGAGTGCGGATGGATCGCGGCGGGTGAAAAACGCCTTGAGCTCCATGTCGGGATTCTGACGTATCGCCAGCTCCACACCTCTGCCCAGATTTCCGTAGCCGAGAATTGCGATTCTTATACGTTCGCTCATGTGTATCGTCCTTTCGGTGAAAAACTTTTGCAATTTAGTGTAGCACAAAATCAGCGTTTTTACAATCTAAAATTTGACGATTGTGCGCTGAATTTTCCCTTTGGATTTATATGTATTGCGTGCGGTGGGCGGTAGTGGTAAAATAACTCGGAAAGGGGCGAGCAGTGCGATAATCACACTGTTTTATTTGAAAAGCCCAACGCCTCGCCCTGTGGGCAACCGGCGTTGATGGCAAAAATCCTCCACGCGCGAGGATTTTTGATAACTATTTGTGCGAAGATGCCGCATGGAGGATTTTTATGGAAGTGATTGTCAAGCGCTTTGAAGAGCTGGATATAAACGAGCTTTACGAAATACTGAAGCTGCGTGTGGACGTATTCGTAGTGGAGCAGAACTGCCCCTATCCCGAGCTGGACGACAAGGACAAATCCGCATGGCATGTTTACATCAGGGAGGACGGCAAAATTACCGCTTACCTACGCGTGCTTGACCCCGGTGTTTCCTTCGACACCGCCGCCATAGGGCGCGTCATTTCCACACGCCGCCGCTGCGGTTTAGGGACAACTTTGCTGCGGGAGGGTATTCGCGTTGCCCGCGAGCGCATGAATACGCCCGCAATAAAAATAGAGGCACAGACCTACGCCCGGGCGTTCTATGAGCTGCAGGGCTTCCAGCAGACCTCCGATGAATTCCTCGAGGACGGAATACCCCACATTGAGATGACGTTGGAGCTGTGATGATACGCACTCCCGTGTACTACGAAAAGGATTAGGCTTCCCCCTTTCGGGGGGAAGCTGTCGCGCAGCGACTGATGAGGGGAATCCGCGCAGCGGATAAGATATAATATCGTTGCAGTACGATACAACGCTGCCTTCGGCAGGCCCCTCATCCGTCATTTGCTGACGCAAATGCCACCTTCCCCCCGAAGGGTGGAAGGCTATCCCCGTACGCTACTGCAACCCACATTTTAAACCGAAAAGCGGCACCCATGACGGGTGCCGCTTTACCTTATTTATCAAAGGACGGATTGACTACATATACATTCTTTTGATTGAGCTTTTCGGTGGCAAGTCTGAGTCCCTCGCCGAAGCGCTGGAAGTGGACTATTTCGCGCTCGCGCAGGTAGCGTATAACATTATTTACGTCGGGATCGTCGGACAGACGCAGGATATTATCATAGGTAACGCGGGCCTTCTGTTCTGCTGCCATATCCTCGGTAAGGTCGGCGATAAGGTCACCCTTCACCTGCATGCTTGCGGCAGACCAGGGGAAGCCGGAGGCTGCGGTTGGGTAAACACCGGCGGTATGGTCAACGAAATAGGCATCGAAGCCCGCCGCTTTTATTTGGGATTCCGTGAGGTTGCGGGTAAGCTGATGTACTATGCTGCCTATCATCTCGAGGTGACTGAGTTCCTCCGTACCGATGTCGGTCAGGAGCCCTTTCAGCTCGTCGAAGGGCATGGAATAGCGCTGGCTGAGATAGCGCAGAGATGCGCCGAGTTCGCCGTCGGGACCGCCGTACTGACT
>JAFXFT010000026.1 GCA_017513385.1 Oscillospiraceae bacterium
CTATGCACCTTGACAATAGCACCGTTTTCGGATTATTCTGGAATAAAGATTTACAAGTCGTAAGAAAAAGACACAAGGAGTGAGTAATCTTGGAGCTATATAAGGAAATTCTGGCACATGCCTTATCCCAGCAAAGTGTAGAAATTGTCTTTCCCGATTTGCACATGAACGCAACGCAGATTGTAGAATTGGAGTGCTATAAGGCGCTGCAAAAAATCAAGGCAATTATTGAAGATGATAGCCTCGACGACAAAAGCTGTTTTAAGAAAATTGAAGAAATTGTCTGTGCCTTTGAAGAAGCGGGAAGCTCAGGTGGAGGGCGGCATGATTTCGGGTAAAAATAGCTCTCTCGAACAACCAAATATCTCCAATTTGTATTGTAGTAAGAATATTTTTGTGGTAAACTTTTTATAAATCCAAATTAAAGAAAGGCGTGATTTCTAAATGAAAAAATTTTCTGTGTGCTTGCTTTCCGTTTATTTAGTGCTTTGCCTTGTCGGGTGTGGCGGAAATGAGATTACTTTGAATTTGGCGTATGGTAGTCGGACAGGAACATACACCGGCGATATGTTAGATGGCATTCCTCATGGCTCTGGCAAATTCACAACAAAGAATCCCGAGGGCGTTTCTTGGACATACGAAGGAGAATTTAAAAGTGGTCATTTTGAGGGCCAAGGAAAAACCACTTGGACTGATGGTCAAATTGAAATCGGCACATACAAAAACGATGTTATTGTGCCTATGAAGGGCGACGAAATCAAAGCATTACATAGTAATCCCCAAAGTTTCGAAAATCATTATGTCGAGTTAATTGGAAAAGTGTTCACCACGCCTGAATATGGCGATGGTTTTATTGCCCTACAAATGTGGGCCGACTATGAAAAAAGCGACAAAAACACGATAGTCTACATTTATGATCAAGATTTCTCTGTGGAAACGGATGATTATGTTAGAGTTGTCGGTCTTGCGAGTGGTGTATTTGAAGGTGAAAATGCGTTTGGCGCAACCGTTTCGGCCCCGGTAATACACGCAAAAGAATATGAAACAGTTTCTTATCAAGATGCAGTCATGCCCGCACTGCACACAGTTAATGTCAATAAAACTATTACCCAATTTGGTTATGCGGTTACAATTGATAAGATTGAATTTGCAAAAAAAGAAACTCGGGTATATGTAAACGTCCAAAACGGAGGTATGTCGGAATTCTCGCTATATACCTACGGAGCAAGAATTTCTCAAAACGGAACACAATACGAGGAAGAAAGTAACTGGGAGGCCGACTATCCAGAGATTCAAACGGATCTACTTGTCGGAAACACAACAAGTGGAATTATCGTATTCCCCCCGGTCGAGCAGAGCAGCTTCGATATAATCTTAGACGGTGACTCGGATAATTATAGAGAAGATTTTTCTAAATTCATCTTTAATATCGAGGTTTAATCCCCTATATTGATGATTGGAAAAAGTTTCCCGCACCCGATATCGCCAGTCTCCCCTGCCCCGGAGCGACTTTGTAAAATTATGAGAATTTGCTAAGTTTGTTTTCTATGGTGATCCTCGACTGGACAAACGAAAGCGGCTGATGGCCAGTAAAGCTTGACCATCAGCCGCTTTTTGGTTATTTCTCACTGGACGTGAGAATGAATGGTGGCTCAAAAGGGAGCCTATACGAACACAGCAGCTCCCCGAATTTTCTATGTTGTCGACGGTGTCGGCGTCCACGAGGATTCTCACAGTATTCTTTTTTCCGGAAAAGCTGAAGACGATTTTCATATCATCGTCGTACACATAAACCGCTGTGAGGAAGGTGTCGAAAAGCTTCGCCTGATACCGCTTGTCCTCGACGTTGCCCTCTCTGAAAAGCTCCAGCCCCGCAATGACATCTTCCTTGGATATGGAGATTATGTCGGCGCGCTCGGCGGCGATCTTCGCGGAGAGCCGTGCCTGCTCCCCCTCCAGTTCGATCAGACGGCTCTTTGTCGTGTCGGTGATTATGCCCTGCTCGATGGCGGTCATAAGGTTTTTGATTGACTTCTTCACGCCGGAGAGCTCGTCTTCCAGAATTGAGACTTGGGGGCGCTCCGCCTGCTGCCGATAGTAAGCTACCGTGCTCTCGGCGATCCATTCGATAACCTCGTCAGTCAATGCGTATTCGCGTATGGCCTTTGCGACTGCCAGCTCTATGAAATCACGACGAACGTTCTCCTTGTCGCAGGTCTTTTCCATCCGCCGCGTTTGGCAGGTGTAATAGTAATGCTTTGCGCCAGACTTCCCCGTTCCGGATATGCCTACCATGGGCGCTTTGCACTTGCCGCAAAACAGCTTGCCGGTGAGCAGATAGTCGCCATTCATTCTGTGCCGCCCTTGGGGATTCTTCTTCGTTTTCAACACCTCCTGCACCCTGTAAAACAGTTCGTCGCTGATGATCCGGGGTATGCCGCCCTCTATGCGGATATCGTCATAGATATAATAGCCAAGATACCGCTCGTTCGTCAACATATTGTGAAAGCTACCCTTGCCCCACGGGTTTCCTCTGGACGTTTTGAGGCCGCGGGCATTCAGGTCGTTCGCAATATCAACAAACGCTTCACCGCAAGCGACGCGACCGTATATCTCCCGAACAATGTCGTCCTTCGGAGGATCCAGCTCATAGCGCAGGTCTTCCCCTTTTTTGTAGCCGAACGGGATGCTGCCGTTTGTGATCTTGCAATTCTCGGCATTGTCTCGCAGGCCGCGCCGAATGTCCTCGGCCATATTCTCGGAATAGAACTGATTGACGTTCATCATGGACCGCAATGCAAAGCGGCCGGCGGCAGTATCGTCAAAGTCCTCCTCCGTATACAGCACGCGGACTCCAAGCTCCTGGAGCGTTGCTTCGTTCATCATTGCCTGAAGCATATTCCGCCCCATGCGGTTAGACTTCCAAGCTATGACATAGCGGAACTTCCCTTTTTCCGCGTCCTTCATCATGCGCTGGAAGTTGGGGCGCCGATCCGTCTTGCCGGACACCGCACGATCGGCGTAAACCTCCTTGACCGGAATGCCGAGCTGCTGCGCATACGCCATGGCCTCTTTGACCTGCTGCTCAATGCTGGCGTCTTTCTGCGCATGGCTGCTGTATCGGGCATAAATGACGCCATCTTCTTCAACGGCGTGTTTCCCCTTCTTTGGGAGCTTTGCTTTTGCGGCCAATGGCGTCACCTTCTTTCTACTGATAGACTTACAGAGATAGACTATAAACAGAAAACAGATTTACAGTAATAGCTCCAGTAACAGGTACAGGTACAGGAACAGTGCGCGCCCGCGCGCGTGCGCGCGTGTATCCATACCCTATGGATACCGTATCAATACCATATCCATAGGGTATCTGAATTACTCCAGATACTTCGACAAATCGACTCCACCATAAAGGGCAGCAAGCTTATAGATATGCTTGCACGGAAGATGGCGCGCAATGAAATCCCCACAAGAACAGGACGAAAGCGTGGTCGTATAAACTGTTCCTCCGGAGCCGGCGATAGATGCCTCTTGACGCGATTCGTCGTAGTTGATGATTTTCACCGACCGAGATCGTTTTATGCGGACGAGCTGATCGGGGGAAGCATGAACTGAAGCGTCCCACATCGAGAAATCCGAACTCTCCAATTCGTTCGCCGCTTGCTCTACAACGTCTTTGGCTGTTTCCATATCAATAAGGGCAAGCGCCTTTTTTCTGGCCTCGCCACCCTTGCGCAGCTCTGCCAAAATAGACAGAGCCGATTCGCTGGCATCTTCAAGGCAGTTTATGCAAAGCCCCGATCGTCCGATCGGAGTAAAGTAACCGCCCCGGCCGCACCTCCAGCATTTTGCCATGGTACACCCCTCTCCCGAACGCTTTTGTACGCATACAGCATATCGCGTGTCGTTGTCAGTCGAAAGTGATTTTTTCTCTTTTTCATGCAAATTGATCCAAACCCTGCTATAATGGCGGTACTGTCGGCAGAATATCTCACGAAAGGAGCGGGGCATCATGGAAAAGGTCATGGAGCCTATTCGCACTCAGCCGAGCCTTAAAACGATCCTTGCTGCCGAGCTGTTCTCCAAGTTGACAGAGCAGGAGCAGGACGAAATCATCAGCCAGCTAAAAGCCCTTTTATCGCATGAAGAATGAGGGCCTGCTGTTCTGCGGTCAAAAGCTCAAACAATTCGATATATTCTTTCGTACGCCCATCGCTCACGTCAGCGGTGGGCGTTACGCTTCTCTCCATCGAAACGTCAAACCCCATAAGCCAAGCTTCGGACACGCCGAGAGCCAGACCGAGGATCGTCAGCTTATCCTGTCCGGGCTCGACCTTCCCGGAAACATACTGACTCAGATCGTTCTTGTTCAACTTGACCCCGTAATGAGCGCAGAAAGGCTCCGCGGCTTTCAAAATATCAACCTGTCGCAGGCCTTTCGCGTCCATGAGCTGCTTCAGTCTTTGTGCTGTTGTGGCGTTCTTCATAGCGTCGTCCTCCTTACGGAACTGCACCCATTATAATACGCATTGAACGAAAGTTCAAGGACGAAAAGAAAAAATGTTCAAAGTTTTTGAAAAAAGGGGGTTGCAATTTCAATTTGCCTATGGTATATTGACGACAGGTTCAAAGCCTTTGAACTTTTTTTGAAAAGGCAGAAAGGAGGTGCCAGGAATGGCATACGAGTACAGTAAGCTCTTGGGGCGCATTACCGAAAAGTTCGGTACACAAGGCCGTTTTGCCGAAGCGGTGGGTATGTCTGAGCGCAGTCTTTCTCTCAAGCTGAATAGCAAAGTTCCCTTTAAGCAGCCGGAAATCACCAAGGCCTGCTCTCTGCTTGAGATCGACGATGCTGATATACCCGCATATTTTTTTACCCTGAAAGTTCAAGGAGCTTGAACTTATGAAGTGACGAAGGGAGGTAAGTAAGTGCAGAAGGTGCAGTACATATCTGGCTCGCACGAAGGCGAGCTCACCGAGATAATCACAGTCGACCCGACACAAATCCCAGCCCCAGTCCGGGACGGCTTGGCGGCGGCGACGCTGGATATGATCTACGGAATCCTGCGGCAGCCGGGCGGCCGTGAAGCGCTCGATGCAAAAATCGCTGCCAGAAAAGCGGCTATGACCGCAAGAGGAAGGGGTTGAAACAATGGCATATTACTGGACTTGTCCGTACTGCGGAAGCAACAACGATCCTGGCGAGGCCTGTGATTGCCGCTTCGAGGAAACAAAAAAAGAGGCCGCCCCGGTGCGACGGGAACGACCTCGGGCACGAACACCCAAAGCAAGTTTATCAACGAGCGGCCACAAAGTCAAGGCGTCCCGGAGGTGCGTATATGTCTGCTGAACTGAGAGAGCTGCGCATCACCAAGCAAATCCCCGCAAAAGAAATGGTCGAAGTTGTGCAGGCGCTTTACCCCAAGTACGACAAGACCGTGCAATCCAAATGTGAAAACGGCGAAGCCTACGGCGTGAGCCTGCGGCCGGACGCCATGAACGCCCTTTACACTAAGTTCGCTCCGGAGCTTCTGGAGGCTCGAAAAAAGCGCAAGGGAGAGCGCCACCGTCTGACCTGTCGTATCTCGGGACGCCTCGAAAACGAGGTCTACGCGGCGTTGCAACAGCACATGGAGGCCGATGGCTACGCCACGACACAGGAATGGGTGACCGCCATGGCGCTGCGGTATATCAGCGAAAAGGAGGGCGACGCCCTATGAGCTATGACCTTCCCGATCATCCTGTTATCCAGAACATGGAGCGCACCGGGTACCCGGACGGCAAGGAGCCTACATACCCTCGCTGCCCGATCTGCGGCGAAGAATGCGAAACCATGTACAAAGACCGCTACGGCGCGTACATCGGCTGTGATGTGTGCGTTGAAACCAAAGACGCATGGGAAGTACCTGACTGCTTCCCAGAAAAGGAGTAATCATGGCAAAGTTCTATTTCACCTACGGTACCGATGGGCAGCCCTTTGTCGGCGGATGGACGGAGGTCGAGGCCCCGGATGCCCGCACCGCCTGCGCAGCGTTTCGGGCGTTCCACCCCGATCAGACGGAAGGCCTGCTGAACTGCAGCAGCGTCTATACCGCGGAGCAGTTTGAGGCCTCCTGCATGGCTGGCCCTGACGGGAATTTCCATCGTTTCTGCCACGAGACAATCACCCTGCAGCAGACCCTCAAAGACCCGCGAGAGGCGGTGTTCAAATGAAAGGACTCGTAATCTCGACGGAGAACGAAATGAGCGCCAAGGAGTTTTCCGCCCCTGCATACAAGAGCATCGGCGAAGCCGTTGGCGGCTACATCGAGGTTGTCCATCCGCGGCGACTCAACGACCCCTATTGCATGGTGGTCAACGAAGAGGGCCTGCTGATCGGCCTTCCCCTCAACGCATACGGAAGCTACCTCTACTGCTCCGAACAGCACGGCTCCCCGATCGTCGGGAATGTCGTGATTTTGAAAGAGGGCTTTGTAGAAGGCGAGCGCGATTTCGTTGGGCTGACGGACGCCGAAATTCAGGCCATCGCAGACAACATCATCAAAATTACCCACGGCAATGTCCGCTGGGCTGTCAACTGAAAGGAGAAAGCATCATGATCAGAAACCCTAACGACATTCAGGAGGGCGCAAAGAAGATCCGCGTCCTGGTCGCCGGTTATCCCGGCATCGGAAAGTCCACCCTTGCGCTGTCCGCTCCCAATCCCCTGCACATCGACGTGGACTTCGGCATCGACCGTATCGAGCCGCGCTACCGCAAGCCCTATATCCAGCCCCGCAACTACGACGAGATTCTGGAGGATCTCACCCCCATCAACGTCAAGGACTTCGACACTCTGGTTTTCGATACCGGCGGCAAGCTGATCTCCCTCATGTCCCTGTGGGCCATCAAGAAAGACCCCAAGTACGGCCAGCGCGATGGCTCCCTCTCCCTCAAGGGCTATGGCTTCGTCGGCAAAGAGTTTGTCCGTCTGATGGACTACTGCTTCTATGAGCTGGACAAGAACATCATCATCGTTTTCCACGCCACCGAGGAAAAGGACGGCGACAATACCCGCCTCCGCATTAAGGTCGAAGGCCAGACCAAGAACAACGTCTGGGAGCCTATGGACTTGGGCGGCTTCGTGGAAATGTACGGCAACGACCGCACGATCGGCTTCTCCAACTGCGAGCGCTACTTCGCCAAGGGTACCCGCGGCATCTCCGGCATCCGGAAGATCCCCGCTCTGACCCCGACCAGCCCCAACGATTTCTTCACCAAGCTGTTCGAGGAGTACAACGCCAAGGCTACCGCCGAGATCGAGCGCAACGCGGCAGAGCAGGCCGCATACGAGGCGGCCATGATCGCCGGCAGCGCCATTGTCGCAAAGGTTACCGACGCCGAAACCGCAAACGCGAACATGGCGGACTTCAAGGCCATCGACCACGCGCTGACCTCCAGTAAGGAGCTGACCGCGCTTTGGAATGACAAAATCAAGGCCTGCGGTCTGATGTTCGATAAGGTGCTGAAAAAGTACACCCCTCTGCCTCCTAAGGAAGAGGAGAAGGGAGCTGAGTAAATGGCTCGCTACCTCATGACCCACTCCCTTCTTTCGTCCTGGCTCTACACGCTGAAAGAAAATCCGTTTGAGGACGCTACCACCGAGCGTGACCCAATGGCGGAGTTTCTGCAGACGCTTCGGCGCGAGCCGACGCCCACGACCGAGGCCATGATGAACGGCAACATCTTCGAGGATCTGGTGACCCGCGTCGTCAACGGCTGTGCTGATCCGGGCGAGCAGTGGTACGGCGCAGCCGAAAAAGTGGCTCGCAGGGTGCGCGGCGGCGTCCCTCAGCTCCGGGCGAGCCGCCCCATTGAGATCGACGGCATGACGCTGGTGCTCTATGGCCGTCTGGACTGGCTGAAAGCCGGGGAGATCGTCGACATCAAGTTCACCAAGAACTATGACCCGGGCAAGTACTTCGACAGCACCCAGCACCCTACATACTTCGAGATCGTCCCGGAAGCGCAGACGTTCACCTACATGGTGAGCAATGGCAGCGCGGTATGGCCCGAAACCTATCGGCGCGAGGAAGCTCCCAGCATCCGCCCGATTATCTCCGACTTCTTCTCGTGGCTCACGGCGGTCGGCTTGATGGACACCTACAAGGAAAAGTGGGTGGCGAAGTGAGAGGCCCGATGCGCGGCCGGCTTGTCGATCTGACGATCGGCCTTAACCGTAAGCAGCGCGTCACGGTGGAGATCGACCGCGACTTCCGCGAGGACTACGACCGGCTGAAAGACCAGGAGCTGGACGTCGAAATCAAGAAGCACCGGGAGAAGCGGTCGAAATCCGCAAACGCCTATTTCCACGTACTGGTCAACAGGATTGCCGCCGAAGAGGGCGGCAGCGACGAGGCTGTGAAGAAGCGCCTTGTATGTGAGTACGGCGTACTCGCCAAGGACGAGGACGGCCTGACGGTCGGCTTTAAGCTCCCGGCCTCGGTGAATGTTGACACCATCTATCCTTACGTCAAGTGTTTCGACACCCGCGAGGAAAACGGAAAGCTGTTCAAGTGCTATCTGGTCTACAAGCAGACGCACCTCATGGACAGCAAGGAAATGGCCCGTCTGATCGACGGCGCCATTGAAGTCGCCCGGGATCTCGGCATCGAAACTGATACCCCGGAGCAGTTGGCTCGATACAAGGAGGAATGGAGGGCTGCACCGTGAGTTATGGAGAAGAGCTGTGGGAAGAAATGCTCATAAGCGAAGCGCTTGACCAAGAACGAATCACCGAAGAATATCTCAAGCTCTCCGGTTTGGTCGAACTTGGGATTTGGGTGAAGCGTGACGGGACATCGGTGTTCATTGAGGACATGGACTCACGGCACATTCAGAACAGCATCGCCATGATGGAGCGAAACGAGCCTTTGTATAACGAGCTTACTTTGGACATCACGCGTCGCTATCGAGAAGTGATGAAAAAGGAACTGGAAAAAAGATTTCCGCCGGTAGACCCGGCATTTGCATGGGGGTAACGTTTTGAGAAAAGTTCATTGTGACTACTGCGGCCGGCAGGCCGAGTATGTCGACAGCAAGGTAATTTACGGCAAGAGCTACGGAATGGTGTATCTCTGCCGCAACTGCATGGCCTATGTCGGTGTTCACAAAGGCACCAACATTCCGCTCGGGCGATTGGCAAACGCGGAGCTGCGGTACTGGAAAAAAGCCGCTCACGCTGCCTTTGATCCCCTGTGGAAGTATGGCCGTTTCCGCCACCACCGCAACGCAGCGTACGGGTGGCTCTCCCAGAAGATGGGGCTTCCCATCGAGAAAACGCACATCGGCATGTTCGATGTGGCGCAGTGCAAGAAAGCAATCGAAATCATCAGACGTGAGAAAGGATCGGAGAACTATGGACGATAACAAGAAAACCCCCGAAGAACTGGTGGCAAACCTTTGTCTTGACCCCGGCTTCGTACTGGTGCCGCAGGACCGCTACGAGGAGCTGATCCGCGCAGAGACCGAGCGCGACGTTCTGGAAGGCATTATCACGACCAACAAGTATGACGCCGAAACGGTGATGAACGCCATTATCAAGGCTCGAAGCAAGGTGCTTCTGGGCGCGGCTCGGAAGCCGGAAACGGAGGCCGAGGACGATGCTGAATAAGATCTTCCTCATGGGTCGCCTGACCCGAGACCCCGAGCTTCGCCGTACCGGAAGCGGTACCGCCGTGACGTCCTTCTCTTTGGCTGTCGACCGCGACTTCAAGTCCCAGAGCGGCGAAAAAGAGACCGACTTCATCGACATCGTCGCATGGCGTAATACCGCTGAATTCGTTTCCAAGTACTTCACCAAAGGGCGCATGGCGGTCGTGGAAGGCCGCCTGCAGCTCCGGGACTGGACCGACCGTGACGGCAACAAGCGCCGATCGGCCGAGGTCGTTGCCGATAACGTCTACTTTGGCGACAGCAAAAAGGACGGCGACGGCGGCGGGTATCAGCAGGGCGGATATGGCGGCGGCTACGGACAAGGCGGCTACGCGCCGCAGGGTGGCTATCCCGCGCAGAACGGCTATCCTCCGCAGCAGAGCAATTACGGAGGCGCGCCTGGCGGATACCCTGCATCGGACTATGGCGGTTTCTCCGAAATCGGAGAGGATGACGGCGAATTGCCGTTCTGATCGGAGGTCGCCCCTCATGGGCAGCCTCCCGCGAGGAGGTGAATTAAGTGGCGAATTACAGAAACATAAGCATGGCGTTTTGGACGGACACCAAGGTTGTGGACGACTTTACCCCGGAAGATCGGTATGTCTACCTCTACTGCATGACGAATCCGCATACCAACCTGTGCGGCTGTTACGAGGTCAGCATCAAACAGATTGCCCGGGAGACAGGGTACAACGAGGATTCCGTCGAACGCCTGTTGAAAAGGCTGGATGCCATCCACAACGTACTTCGGTACAACGCCGCCACCAAGGAGCTGCTTATCCTCAACTGGTGCCGTTATAACTGGTCGGACTCCGACAAGCTCAACAAGCCTTTGTTGGCTGAAATTCGCAAGGTTAAGTGTGACCGCTTCCGAAAGTTCCTCGCCGATCGCTACAACGAGCGCAGCAAGATCGAGCAGCCGTACGATCCCGACGAGGACGAAAAGCCAAAGGCGACCCGGCACCGGCGCGGCACTTACGGATGGGTACTTCTCACCGACGAGGAATACGGGCGTCTGCTGGACGAGCTCGGAGAAGCCGAGCTGTCCCGTTGCATCGAGTACGTGGACGAGGCGGCACAAGCGACCGGGAATAAGAACAAGTGGAAGGACTGGAATCTGGTGATCCGGAAGTGCAGCCGTGAAAAATGGGGTGCACAAAAGGCCGCCGCCGGGCAGAGGCCGAGCGCCAGCACAGGCGCGGTCAATGACCTGCAGGCCCTCCACGGATTGTTCAGCGAGGAGGGCACATGACCAAGAAGGAAATGACGGAGCTTTTCTCTGTGATGCTTCTGGCGTGGCCCAATGCGGAAATGTTTAAGGGCGGCATCCAAAAGCTCGGCCCGACAATCGAGCTCTGGACCGCATGTACCACAGACGTGGATTTCTGGACAGCACAGCGGGCGGTGCTCAAATTGTGCAAGGAGTGCAAGTTTCCGCCCACGATCGCGGAGTTCCGCGAGAAGGTCGAAAGCGTAGAGAGCGATATTCGGACGGAGATCTCCCACGCATGGCAGATCATTCGGATGGAGGCGCAGTTGGGAAGGACCAACGAGGAGATTTACGATGCGCTCCAGCCGGGGGGTCTCGCGCGCATGGCGATTGACGCGATAGGCGGACCGTCGGCCATGACAAGGCAACTGGGAAGCGGTGAGTCCATGTGGAACTATTACGAATGGGAAAATGCATACAAGCAGCTGATCCGCCGCCAGCCGGCCATAGAAGGCTCCAGGAACGCAGCGATAGGCGGACCCAAGCAGATAGGAGGAATGCAGAAATGAGAAAAAAGAAAACAGCGTTGCGCCCCATGGCGCTCGGCGTCCTGCTGTTTGCATTGGGTGTGATCGTCGGTGCGCGAATGATGGCTCCCGAGCAAATGGCCAGCAAATTAGAAAACCCTGTGATTACAGAGGTAAACACGGCAGATGCGCTCTTGGTGATGGCGAGCGAGCAAGTTACCATCACCCCGGCGCCGACGCCGGAGCCGGCCGCTCCACGCGATTGGCTCCCCATCGAAGTCCTGTATTCGCTGACAACGGACAGCGAAGAAAAGATACCGTCCGGAGAAATGCCGGCGCGTGTCGCCCGGTACTTCGGCATTGAAATGAGCAGCTATGAGCTGTGGGAGCTTGCCTGTGTGACGTTTCTCGAATCCGGCAACCAGAGCGCAGAGGGGCAGCAAGCCGTAGTGGAGGTCATTTTCAACCGCGTAATCAGCCCCGACTTCCCCGATACCGTCCACGGCGTGATCCACGACGACGGCGGAATCGGAGTTGTCCAGTTCTCCACCGCGGCGCATATCGACACAGCAGAGCCGACGCAGGAGCAGTACGACGCCATCTACGCCGCGCTCTTTGAAGAAAGTATCCTGCCGACCGATGTGGTCTACTTCTCCAGAAGCGGAGAAAACGACCGCGTATGGGGCAAGATCGGAGACCATGTATTTTGTCACGGGTATGTTTGGGGGTAAGCGTATGGCACGAAAGATTTTCAGAATCGTTTGCGGGATCGTCAGTTTCCTCGGCTTTATGTTGGTGCTCGGTACTGCCGGCTCCAGTGACCTTGGCCTGATCGACTTTCCGCAGATCATCTGGCAGAGCTGCATCGGCCTCGCAATGTTTGCGGGAGGCGCTTACCTCGGAGGGTACATGATATGAGCAAAGCAAAAGACCCCAAGCGCCAGCTCCTGGGCAAGATCGCCCGGGAGCGCGGCAAACAGTTCGAGGGGCGCATTGACGCCGCCCTCGAATACTACGCCCTTAAAGGGTTTGCCGACATCGAAAAGACCCCGGAGCCGATGAAGCCGATTAAGGATCTCGGAAACGGTAGATTCATCGCTTGCTATGAGAAAAAGGCGCAGCCCGACTACAAAGGCACCCTCAAAGGCGGCCGCTCTATCATGTTCGAGGCCAAGTTTACGGCGTCCGATCGGATGGAGCAGAGCCGAGTTCTGGAGGGGCAGGCCAACTACATGACCCGGCATCAGCGGCTCGGCGCCCGGTGCTATGTGGTGATC
>JAFXFT010000286.1 GCA_017513385.1 Oscillospiraceae bacterium
TATATTCTCGGACCGAATATAGCCGAGCCGATGCGAACCATATTTGAACCACAGGCGATGGCAGATTCGAAGTCTCCGCTCATTCCCATGGACAGAATTTCGATATTAACATTATCATATTTTTTTGAGCGCATGTCAACATAAAGATTATGCATTTTCTCAAAATATGCGATGTTTTTTGGATTTAACTCTATATTTGGCGGTATGGTCATCAATCCGCGCACTTTTATGCCGTCCATTTCAGACAGTCCGGCAAGCAGCTCGTCGGTGCATTCCGGCAACACTCCGCTCTTTGCTTCCTCCCTGCCAATATTGACTTCGATGAGCACGTCCTGAGTTATTCCAAGCTGCTGCGCCTTTTTCGCTATGGTTGCAGCAAGTTCATAGGAGTCCACCGACTGGATCAGATCCACCTTGCCCACAAGGTATTTCACCTTGTTTTTCTGCAGACCGCCGATGAAATGCAGCGGTGCACCTGTATAGGCACCCTGATCATACTTCTCAATAAGCTCCTGCACGCGGTTTTCACCGCATGCGTCTATGCCTCCGGCAACGGCGGCACGAACGCTATCAGCATCATTCATTTTGGTTGCGGCAACGAATGCAACCTCGCCTGCCGCTCTGCCGGCTGCGGCAGCAGCGCGCTCTATACGCTCGCGCAGTACCGCTATATTTTCAGCAATTGCCGACATCATCTCACGACCTTTCCGTCGTAAATATCCCTGCCGCTCACTATAACAATGTCACCGGGACGCAGCTTTTCGCTTGCAACCACATAGTGCTCGCCAAGGTCATGCATTATTTCAACAATTTTCTTTTCAGCCTGCATACCAGTCTGAGTATATACATATACCCGGCCTTCTTCGTCTACGCGGATTGCCTTCTTTGGTACGCGCACACCGGTATCCTCATGAACAATAAGCTCCGCAGACTGCATGCGCATATCAAGGACATCAACCATAGCTTCACTACAGGAGAATATCACAACACAGTTACCGTTATCGTCTTCAATGCCAATGCTTTCCACTCGCATATCGAGATACTCGCTGTAGTACTTGCCGAATATCATTGTAACTCTTTCGCCGATATTGAAATCGTTGGCCTCGTTCTCCTCCATAACAGAGGCAAAATACCATTTGCTGCCGTAAACCAGCTTACCCAGCGCAAGTTCCGGACGGCTTCTGTTTCCTTCCATAAGATTTGTCAATGCTTCGGGATCCATTTCCTCAAGATCATCGGGAGAAATATCCTCAAATCCGTCGGCAACGGTGCTGAAAAGACCTGATTGGATAGCTTTGATAACGTCATAGGGATTGCTTTTTACACTCTGAAGGTTTTTGCGTTCTTCGTAAAGGACCGCAAGTTCCACATCTATGCTGGTTTCGTCACCGGCAGCAGAGAGCACGAGAGTTCTTACGTTGGAGGACAGCGCGCCGATATTGTCAAGCTGACGGTTTTGAACGGCGGAACGCAGGGACTGTATCTCGCTCTTTATGCCGTTCTCCAGCTTCTGCGACTCGGATATTCCACTCTCCTGAAGTTCCTCAAGGCTCTGTATCTCCATATTTATCTCTCTAATGCGCTCGGCTCGCTGCAGCTCACTGTCACTGCTGTATACGATACCCACTGTGCCGCCCGCCGGAACTCGCTTGCCGTTTTCCACTGCTATATGCAGCGAATTATAGTAGGTGAGCAAAGGCTCTTCGTCTCTTACTACGATACCCTCAAGACCAACAGAGTCGCGCACCGTATACTCCACGGCGCTGATGGTCTGATAGGGCGTATCAAGGGATGAGAACACATAAATGGCAAAGTACACCACTACGGCGACAAAAAACGCCGCGCCTACTATTTTCATTATCAGGTCTGTCTTTTTTATATGCCTCATCCCCTGTTTCTGTTTTATTCCGTATAGTTTTCGGTATCCATAAAGCCTACTGTCTTTGCGGGTACTATGGTCGAAATAGCATGCTTATAAATCATCTGCTGCTTCCCCTCCGAATCAAGTACTACCACAAAGCTGTCAAAGCCCGTAACCGTGCCCCGCAGCTGGAAGCCGTTCATAAGGAACATGGTAACCGGAAGCTTGTCCTTTCTGACTCTGTTGAGGAAAACATCCTGTAAATTCGCTGTCTTCTGCATCTTTTCGATCTCCTTTATGTAGATAATGGCGCCGTTATTTTTTATCGGCTTCTGTAATTATACCATTATTTTCCATAAAGCTTGTCGAAAGCTGTCGCGCCCAATCAAGATCCGGCTGCTTTTTCCAGCGAATCCAGTTTACATCTTTTTTGCTTGAAAGCCAGCTGAGCTGACGCTTGGCGTACCGCCGGGATTCGCGCTTGACGGTCTCCACGGCCTCCTCCATTGAGCACTCACCCCTTAAGGCAAGTACTATTTCCTTATACCCAATGGCCTGCATTGCCGTGGACTTTTCGTCCACACCCATGGATATAAGCTTTTCCACCTCCGCCACAAGCCCCATTTCCATCATAAGGTCGACGCGGCGGTCTATCCTGTTGTACAGGTCCGCTCTGTCCTCAAAGCTAAGGGCAATTTTGCAGGAATTATAGCGTGGCGGCATGCTTTGGGTTTCGATATTATGCTGAGTTATGCTCTTTCCCGTTGCGTGATACACTTCCAGCGCGCGGACTATGCGCTTTTTATCGTTGGCATGGAGGCGCTGTGCACTGTCGCTGTCCACTTCAGCAAGCAGTCGCAGCATGGCTTCGCCGCCCTCTTCGTCATACTGCTGAGAAAATTTCTCACGCAGCGCAGCATCGCCGCCCATGAAACCACGTCCCGAAAGGAGTGAATCGATATAAAGTCCCGTGCCGCCTACAATTATTGGCATCTTTCCGCGGGCGATGACATCGTCCACGCAGGCAGCGGCAGCCTCCACGTAAAGTGAAACGGAATAATCCTCCCGGGGCTCAATAATGCTGAGCATATGGTGAGGTATGCCCTCCATTTCCTCCGCGTCGGGAGTGGCGGTGCCTATGTCCATATACTTATAAAGCTGCATGGAGTCTGCGGAAATTACCTCGCCGTCAAACTTCTTTGCTAGCTCGATACCAAGCTTTGTTTTTCCTGTGGCCGTTGGGCCGGTTATTACAACAACACCCTTTGGCATATCAGTTTCTCAGAGAATGGAGGGGTGCAGGAATACGTCCGCCGCGGGCAATGAACTCGGCAGAGGACTTATCGTGCACGGGCATTATGGGCGCAGAACCCAGCAGACCGCCGAA
>JAFXFT010000287.1 GCA_017513385.1 Oscillospiraceae bacterium
AAGACCTGCTGCGCCGTGATTTCACCATGAACGCCATCGCCTATGCCCCCGATACGGGCATCAGCGACCCCCACGGCGGCAGGGCAGACATTGCGCTGGACATGATCCGCTGCGTGGGAGAACCGATAAAACGGTTCAATGAGGACGGTCTGCGCATACTTCGCGCACTGCGGTTCTCTGCGGTGTTGGGATTTAAAATCGAGAAGAACACCGCTTCGGCTGTTCATTCGGAGCGGGAGCTGTTAAGGAATATATCGGCTGAGCGCATACGTGAGGAGATGACAAAGCTTCTTTGCGGCAAAAATGTAGCCGCGGTGCTGCGTGAATATGCCGACGTAATTGCCGTGCCCGTGCCGGAAATAGCGCCGATGGTGGGCTTTGAGCAGCATAACGAGCACCATTGCCATGACGTTTGGGAGCATACCATTGCCGCAGTGGAGAATGTGCCCGCCGAGCCGGTGCTGCGCTGGGCGGCACTGTTTCACGACATGGGCAAGCCATCGACTTTTTCGATGGGTGATGACGGAGTGGGGCATTTTTACGGACATGCCCCGAAAAGCGCCGAGCTGGCAGACGGGATAATGACGCGTCTGCGTTTCGATAACGAGAGCAGAGAGCGCATACTCACACTTGTACGCCACCATGACGGCCCATTGGAGGCTGACGCAAAATTTCTAAAAAGAAAGCTGGGAAAGCTGGGAGAAAAGGGCTTCTTCGACCTTGTTTCCTTTTGTCGCGCGGATAATATGGCGCAGGCAAAGGCGTATCGCTACCGCCAAAAGCATTATGACGAGGTGGAGCGCATTGCGCGCGAGATACTTGCCGGTGATAATTGCTTTACCCTGAAAAGCCTTGCCGTAAACGGCCACGATCTGATGGCGCTGGGCTATAAGGGGAAGGCCATAGGCGAAGCGCTTCAAATTCTCCTCGAAGCCGTAATTGACGAAAAAGTGGAGAATGAAAAGGCGGCATTGCTTAAATATTTGAAGAATTGACTTTGTACACGGGCCGCCACATAGGGCGGCCCCTACCCGTAAATATAAGGTTTTGCGTAGGGGCGACCCTGTGTGGTCGCCCGCTAGTATTAAGAAGTAGAAAAGCACAAAACAGAAGGTGCGCTTCAGTTAGATACTGCAGTGCACCTTTTAATTATCAATTATCAATTAAATTCCGTCCACGGATAAATCTCCGGCGGATTATGGGAAAATTCCATTCTCTCTCCGGTTTCCGGATGGGTGAAAGAAATGTGATGCGACCAAAGAGCGATTGGGCATTCGTCGGGGTAGCGGCTGTACTTTTTATCACCCACAAGGGGCAGGGCACGGGCGGAGAACTGGGCGCGTATCTGGTGAGTGCGTCCTGTGCGGAGGGTGATCTTCATCAGCGACATACCCTGTGCCGAAGCGAGAGTTTCGTAGTCCAGTATAGCCTCCTGCACGCCCTTACCGGGTTCTTTGGCAACGTAGGTCTTGCGCTCAACGGGGTCGCGGGCAAGCAGATCGCGGAACGTGCCGCGAGGCTCACGGGGACGCCAGTGGATAACGGCAAGGTACTCCTTGCCGAAGCCGTCCTCACGAATCTGCCGCGACAGCTCTGATGCGCTTGCGGGCGTAAGGGCATAGACCATTACTCCGCTTACCACGCGGTCAAGGCGGTGAACCGAGCGTACGCAGTCCGTGCCAAGCGCGGCGCGGAGCAGGGAGGGCATGCCGCCCTCCTCGTCGGTGGAAAGTACACCGGCGGGCTTTATGCAGACCACTATGCTGTTGTCGCGATAGAGAATGTTCATTATTTCTCCTTTGCCTGCTTGATGGAAAGGCTGATGCGCTTTTTCTTTTCGTCGGCTTCAAGCACCATGACCTTGACAATGTCACCGACCGAGAGAACCTCGGAGGGGTGCTTGATGAACTTATTGGCTATCTGGGAGATGTGAACCAGACCGTCTTGATGAACACCGATATCAACGAATGCGCCGAAGTCGATAACGTTGCGGACGGTGCCGCTGAGGATCATGCCGGGTTTGAGATCCTTTATCTCCATAACATCGGTGCGGAGAATGGAGGCAGGCAGCTCGTCGCGGGGGTCACGTCCGGGCTTCATAAGCTCCTTGATGATGTCCTCAAGGGTGGGCAGACCTACGCCGCACTGCTCGGCAAGGCTTTCGCGACCAAGCTCGTCTGCCTTGGCGGCAAGACCGCTCAACCCTGCTGCGCTTACGTCCTTGAGAGAGTAGCCGCAGAGCTCAAGCAGCTTTTCGGCTGCATCGTAGCTTTCGGGGTGAACACCGGTGTTGTCCAGCACCTGTTTGCTTTCGGGAACACGCAGGAAGCCTGCGCACTGCTCGAATGCCTTGGGGCCTAGCTTTGGCACCTTGAGCAGTTCGCGGCGCTTGGTAAACGCGCCGTTTTCCTCGCGATATTTGACTATATTCTTGGCAGTGGTCTTGTTAAGACCGGAAATATAGGACAGCAGAGAGGGAGAGGCGGTGTTCAAATCCGCGCCGACCGCGTTTACGCAGTCCTCTACAACACCGCCGAGAGTTTCGGACAGGCGAGTCTGCGGCATATCGTGCTGATACTGACCTACGCCGATTGCCTTGGGATCGATCTTGACCAGCTCAGCGAGGGGATCCTGCAGGCGGCGGGCGATGGAAACGGCGGAGCGGAGGTTTACATCGTATTCGGGGAACTCCTCCGCAGCCAGCTTAGATGCGGAATAGACGGAAGCACCCGCTTCGTTAACGATTGCGTAGCTTACGCCGGGAATATCCTTGAGCAGCTCAGCCACAAGCTTCTCGGACTCACGGGAGGCAGTGCCGTTGCCGATGGCGAT
>JAFXFT010000288.1 GCA_017513385.1 Oscillospiraceae bacterium
ATTGGGCTTGCAATGGCAGGAATTTTCGTAGGTGGTGCAAAGCTCGAAATCATCGGGGGAAAGACCCGCCCACTTCATGCGGCTTTCCGTGGCAACGGCAGGGAAGATGGGGTTGGTGGCAAGGATTATCCGAACGCCTGCGGATTTCAACATATCAATAACAGCTTTTGCCTCGGGAACATACCCACATACTTTGGCAACCTGCTGGAAATCCGTGCGGTAGTATTCGGCGAATATGGGTTCGTTCTTGCGTACATGCTCACCGAAGAGACCGGCAAAGTGATTCCAAAATGCCTGCTCATTGGTGCAGCTGCCGTCGTTCTTGACCATGGCAGCCGTACCCGACCAAATTCCGTCTATAAGAGATTTTGCCTCATAGCCGTGAGGCATCAGCTTTGCCGCCAGCAGCTTGAAATAAGTTTTTGCGAATATGTCCTGGTCCATAGGCAGCAGTGTGCCGTCAAGGTCGAAAAGTACGATTTTTGCCATATGGGTAACTCCTTGGTTAACAGTGATAATTATAATATATCCGTGGTTTGGATAGGTGTCAAGAAAACTCTAAATGAGTAAAGATTAAAAAAATATTAAATTTATTTCCCAACACGGGAACAAACAGCATACGAGATGCGTCTTATAGGCAAAACAAGGAAAACCAATTTTCATTATTACCGCGCAAGCGGTGGAATGGAGGAACATCATGAAAAAGAAAATATTTGCGTCTATCCTTTCCGTCCTGCTCATAATCAGCGTTTTCACCGGCTGCGGAGCAGCGAAGAACACGGCGGCCGACACCATGGCGCCCGGAGCTGTGATGGAACCCTCTCGCGGCGAAGATTACTACTACGATATGGATATGCCGGAGATGGAAGCGACAGAGGACGGTTATTACGACGGGCAGAATTCCAGTGCCTCCGGCAGCGTGGCCGATGTTATCCAGTCTGCGTCCAAGACTTATAACCTTGACGCGGAGAAGATAATCTACACTGCCTACGCCGATATTGAGACCCTCGAGTTCGACGAGACCGTTCAGGCAGTTTATGACATGATGGAGCGTTTCGGTGCATATATTGAAAACTCCTCCGTCAGCGGCACCGATTACGCAACCCAGTATTACGGCGGCAAGTCCCACCGCAATGCTAATTTCACCGTTCGCGTGCCTGTTCAGCATTATTCCGAGATGTCCGTCGGCCTTACCGAGATCGGAAACGTGACCAACTATTCCAGCGAGTCCAGAAACATCACTGCCCAGTTTACCGATACCGAATCCCGTCTTAAGGCATACCGCACCGAGTATGACCGCCTGCTGGAAATGATGGAAAACGCCAATACTGTAGAGGAAATGATCCAGGTTGAGGCTCGCCTTTCTGAGGTAGAGTATAATATCGAAAGTCTTACCGGTACTCTGCGCGTATGGCAGGATAAGGTGGACTACTCCACCATTCACATTTATATCCGTGAGGTATATGAGTACACCGAGCCTGTTGTTGTCCCCAAGACCTTCTGGGACAGAATAGTTGAGGCTCTTGAAGATTCTCTTGATTGGCTTGCCGAGGCAGGACAGGATATCGTTATCTTCATCGTTGCCGCTGTGCCTATACTTATTGTTCCTGCGGTTGTCGTTGTAGTGGTTGTGCTTATCATTCGCGCCAAGAGAAAGAAGAGAAAGGCTGCTGAAGAAGAGCGCGCCGCCCAGCTGCGCAAGGAGTGGGCAGAGAAAAATAAAGAAAATTAACACTGATATATAAATTCCTCGGGGTAATCCCCGAGGAATTTACAGTATATTAAAAAATGATGTCTTGAATACGTGAGCGAAAGCGGGTATAATTGCTTATTACAAGGCGGGTGTAGTGCCCTGCCTTAGTAATAAGGGGCTGATACTTTGAACTTTCTGAGAAAAATTATGGCAGGACGCTACGGCACCGACCAGTTGTCCTTTGCCATACTCATTGCCGCACTTGCACTGAACATTATCGCAGGCATAACCGGAGTAGTATATATATCCTCGCTTTCCGCAGCGATACTGTTTCTTGGCATATTCCGCATTCTTTCCCGCAATATTGAGCGACGCCGTGCGGAGAATATGTTGTTTCTGCGCCATTGGAGCAATGTGAAAAACTTCTTCCGCCGTCAGGTCGATAAGCTGCGTCAGAGCAAGAATTTCCGATTCTTCAAGTGTCCCAGCTGCAAGAACAATCTTCGCGTACCCAAAGGCAAGGGAAAAATATACGTGACCTGTCCCCGCTGCGGCGAACGTTTCATTAAGAAAACCTAAGAAAACACCTCTTATCCGGATTGGATAAGAGGTGTAATTTTTTTATTCCTTGGGTTCTTCTGCGGCGGGCTCTTCAACGGTTTTGTATTGCAGATTATTGGTCAGTAGGAATACGTTGAGAAGATTGAGAATACCCATGGCGGCAAAGAATATTGCGAAAGCGGTGTTCAATGCCTTAGGCATGGCGGTGATGCAGAAGAATGCGGCTGCCATGGAGAAGAAGAGAGTACAGCGAGGCTTGCTGCGTCCGAAAGCGTAGCCGGCAGTGTAGTAGCAGGCTACAGCGGCTGCGCAAACTGCCAGATAATCATAAACAAAACTCATGAGCGCGGAGTCGGCAGACTTTTCAAGGTAGTATACGATAAGCCACAGGCAGAGGAACAGAACTATCACAAAAGAGCAGAACATGGTTTCAATGCCACTTTTTTTGAGAAATGCCATAAGGCTCATTATGAAGCAGGAGAGACCCGCAAGCCCAGCGAAAATGGAAAGTATAAGAACAAGCTTTGCGCTGCTGCGGATACCGACACCGTCGCGGAAGCAGAGATATGCTCCGAATATCATGGCGGCCCCGAGAATGACGGATATAATAAGGGGAATGGGAGTGCGGGGGGCCAGCGCGGTGTGATATACAGGCTCTACGTCGCGGCCCTTGACGAGAAATGTGAGGGCGAAGATTATAACGAGAGCCAGCAGTGCCACAGCTGTCATGCATATGGATATGGGCGCGAAACGGTCGGCAAGACCGCTGGCGGGATCAAGAATATTGTCTATTTCTGCACTGTGAAGTGCTGCGCCTACTGCGCAGAGAGCGGCAGTAACACCGGTAAATATGAAAGCAGTTTTTTTCATGGCATAACCTTCCGGAAATGTGAATATAGATGGAACGTAGGGACATGCCCTGCGAGCTTTTTTCGTATCTTTTAGTATACCATCATATTTGGCAAAAAGGAAGTGTGCAAATGAAAAACTTGGGAAAGATATTTATTCTTGCGTTTCTGCAGGTGGGCGTTATACTTACGCTGCCCCTGTTTATGACAGATGCAGCCAAAGAGTCGCCGATAGTTCCAACAGCGGCAGTAATGGCAGAGGTGGTAGAGACCGATCCACCGACAGTAGAACAAGAAGTGAGAATACGTTTGCTGGTTGATGGAATAGAGCAGGAAATGAACCTTGAGGAGTATCTTGTGGGTGTGGTAGCGGCGGAAATGCCCGCCTCTTTTGAACCTGAAGCGCTGAAAGCGCAGGCAGTGGCGGCTCGAAGCTATGCTATGTTCCGAATAGCTTCAAATGCTCATGGCGGGGCAATATGCTCCGATTATGGCTGCTGTCAGGCGTGGCTTAGCGAAGAACAGCTGCAGGAAAAGTGGGTTGCGGCCTATGATGACTACTCGGAGAAAATACGCACCGCCGTCAGCGAAACGAAGGGGCAGTGCCTGAGCTATAATGGCGAGGCCATATTGGCGGCATTCCATTCCTCGTCCGGCGGAAAAACCGAGAGCAGCGAAAACGTATTCGGACAGGCCCTGCCATATCTGGTAAGCGTGGAAAGCAGAGAGGATCCTGCGGCTGTACCGAACTACATAAGCACCGTGGAACTTACGGAGAGCGAGCTTTATTCTGCCGTTGCTGCATGGAACGAAGCTGCAGCGGTGCGTGTATCCGATGGTGCACTTCTTTCCGAGGCTGTGTTTTCCACAAGCGGGAGGCTTATGAGCGTGAAACTTTGCGGCGAAGCGGTCAGCGGCAGCGAGCTGCGGAGCATATTTGCCCTGCGTTCAACTGACGTAAGCTGGCAGCGCAGCGAGAGCGGACTCTGCTTTACCGTCACGGGCTACGGTCACGGTGTGGGAATGAGCCAGTATGGCGCAAACAACATGGCGAAGCTGGGTTCGAGCTGGGAAGAAATAGTTCTGCACTACTATCCCGGCGCCGATATAGTGCCGGTTTCGGCGATCGCGGGGAACAGTGAGGTTTTATAAATAAAATGTTTGTATTTTACAGTAAAGTAATGTAGAATTGAAGCAGCTCATAATAAGAGGTGTTTTACAATGGACTATGCTGAAAAATCACTTGAAATGCATTATCAGTGGAAGGGCAAGCTGGACATTGTTCCCAAAATGGAGGTTAATGACCGCGATGC
>JAFXFT010000289.1 GCA_017513385.1 Oscillospiraceae bacterium
CAAAAATGGCAGTATCACTACATTTGCGGCACTTCGTGCCGTCCCCTCATCCGTCATTTGCTTGCGCAAATGCCACCTTCCCCTCCAGGGGGAAGGCTTACCTTAATTCAACTGCACACCTTAGTTTTTTGACAGTCTCAAAATCCCGCATTGGAAAACCAATGCGGGATTTTTGCGTCGTAAGAACCTTAATACTTGCCGTATTCCTTTACGGTCTCGAACATGGCCTCCACGTTCTCGCGCTTTACGTGGCTCAGTGCGGAGCTGGTCTCGAAGATGAAGCCGCCGCCGGGAGCACAGATGTCCAGCAGACGCTTTACCTCATCCTTAACCTGCTCGGGCTTGCCAAACTGGAGAATGTTGGTGCTGAAGCCGCCGGAAATGCAGGCTATGTCCTTGAGCTTGCTCTTGGCAAGAGCCATGTCCACGGTCTCAAAGTGGTAAAATACCTTGCCAACGGGAACTTCGGTCAGGCAGTCAAGGCGGCTGTTGTACTTGCCCTCGGTGAAGATGTAGGGGACCATGTCAACTTCGATGATGGTCTCTATTATCTTTTGCAGATGACGCCAGTAGAAGTGGCGGTAATGCTCGTCGCTCATGAAGCCGTCCATGCCCTTGTGCAGGGCCATAAATACATGTTTACCCTTGTTAGCGGGATTTGCACCCTGCATGCGGATCATATGCAGCTGCTGCTCAAAGGTCTCTTCGATGTACTTTTCAACCTCGTCCTCGTGGTCATAAAGGTCCTGCAGGGAAAGAATGGTGCCGCGCAGACCGTCGGAGTAGCTGTCGAAGGGAACGGCAGCCATGCCGCCGCTGAAATCGGGATAACCCATCTCGCGGACGGTTTCGTTGACGTCCTTTACGCCTGCCTGATATACCTGCTGGAGCTCGTTGAGCTTCCAGAGATCCTCCAGCATGGCCTTGAATTCGGGGGTGGAGACCTGCGCCGCCAGCATGCGTGCACCCATCATGCCGCCCAGTCTGAGCTTGGCAAAGGGCTCAAGCAGACCGGAGGTGCGGGGAGTCTGCTTGCGCAGAGACCAGCCGGTGCGGTCGGAGAAGAATTCCTCGAATTCATCGTCCAGCAGGGTGGGGAACTCAATGTGCTGCTGGATGCTGTTTATGTCGATGATGTCGCCGGGCATACCAGCCCAGCGCATGTTCTTGGAGCGCTCAAGCTCCAGCATAGGACCTTCACCGGCGAAAACCATGCCTACGCCGCCGGTCTTGTCGGGGTCAAAATCGTTGAGATACTTCACCACGGCCTGCTTCATCTTCTGCAGACTGGTGTCGTAAATGACCTCGCCTACGGTGAAACCGGCGTTGATGATGGGAAATGCGTCTGTGGAGGGGGTTATGGGTACTCTGTCGGGCTCTTTGAGAGCGATGGCGGCTTGAACTCGGGCCACCTTTTCGTCATACTTTTTCTGATTTTCGGGCGTCATGGTGTTTTCCTCCTCTTCCTAATTTACTTTTATAACATTCTATCATGCCCCCAATATGGGCGCAAGCCAAAAACTGGCAGCTTACTTTGTGCATAACGCTGTACAGCCGGGGCGAAATTTTAAATTTCCAACTTTACAATCCGGCGGATACAATGTAGAATATATAGAAAGAAAGGGGTATGACCATGAAAAAATCTTTTATCAGAGTTCTTTCCGTAATTCTTGCGGTAACCATACTCTCTGCCTGCCTCGGCCTTACCGCAGGCGCTGAGCTGAAGCTGGAAGCAGGAGATATATCCGTCAACACCGGTATAAAAATCAGCGTAGATGGCAAGGAGTTCGTTCCCGTGGATTCCGATGGTGTTCCCGTTGAGGTTTTCTTGTATGAAGGTACCACCTATCTGCCTGTCCGCGGAATCAGCAATCTGTTCGGACTTGGTATAGAGTGGGATGGCGATACAAAGTCCGTTTACCTCGGCACCCGCGAGGGAGCAGATCTGCCCCTGCTGGGCATTGCTGCCGACGTAGCCACCTCTCCCTTCACCTTTGAGAGCAAGACCATTACCGTCCATACCGGCGTAAGCATTTATTTTAATGACGAATACTTCCAGCCCACCGATTCCGAGGGCTTTGCCGTTGAGGTGTTCCTCTATAACGGCACCACCTACCTGCCTGTCCGCGCCATCAGCAAGCTGATGAACGCCGAAATCGATTGGGATCAGGCCAATAAGACCGTACTTCTCAGCGTTGCCGCCGAGGAGGAAACTCCCGCTGTTGATTATAAGGCGATCATCAAGGCTGCCGAGGACGCAGCTGAGATTTACACAGATATGGGTGAGGTTCTTATCCCCTACTATCAGTACTTCCTTAAGGTTGACGCAGTTCTTATGGAATGCGCGAGCATGGTGAAAGATATGTATCTGGCCGAAGAGCTTGATGAACTGAGATTTTATATGTTCTCCACCGCTCACACCGGCTTTGATAAGCAGTTCCGTACACAGATGGATAAGGCCATAGACCTGTATAATTTCGGCAAAACCTTGTCCAAGCGCGTCATTGACTATGGCAAGGACGGCGAATACACGGCTGAAGAGCTTGAAATGCTGGAAACCAACACCGGTTACCTTTTGGATAATCAGACTTACTACGGCGAATTTATTCTCGCCTGCACGCCTACCGAGATTATGAAGTATGTTAACGATACATTCGGACAGATAGACATAGAAGGTTACAGCATTGTTAGCTTGGTAAGCGCAGTTGAGATGCCTTGATAGCTATAAGCAATTAACGTAAGTGCCTATCGGGAAGTTATGCCGGAGATTCTCACGCTCCCGCCTGCGGCGGGGCTCAGAATGACAATTCTTTAGGCTTGGCCATTGTTCTTTTTTGCGAAGCACTCCCAACTTGTCATTGCGAGGAGCGAAGCGACGTGGCAGGGCTGACATAACCCGTCAGTTCTGTCGAGCCCCTTTCCTATTGGGCTCGACATCCCCAGCGTTGGTCTGACTGCGCACCCTGTTTTTGATAATCTTAAAAATCCGACCCGAATTTACGGGTCGGATTTTTTGCATACGATGTATTCTTGCTAAGCGGTAAGAAATTTGGTACACTGCAATAAAATAAACCTACCGGAGGAAATGAAATGAATCCTGTTGCGACTATTTATATGGCAAACGGAAGCCGTATAGTTATTGAACTGCTGCCGGAGTATGCGCCCAATACCGTTGCCAGCTTCATAAGCTGCGCCCGGAAGGGTGCTCTGAACGGTCACGCCATTGAGCGTATCGTGCCCGGCAAGTGGGTTGACTTCTCCTATACCGCTTTCCGTAACGAGGCCTGCCATTATCTTATACCCCGCGAGTCCGAGCTGCATCCCGAACTGGAGGCACTGGACTCCCATCCGGGCTGCGTGTGTATGGGTGGCTACGGCGAAATGGGCAACGCGGGCTGCGAGCCCTTTTTCCCCTTGAAGGATTGCCCCGAACATAAGGGCGTTTACCCTGTTTTCGGCAAGGTAGTCGAGGGCATGGATGAGCTTTGGCGACTTGAAAAAGTAGAAACAACGCCCGTGCAGACTATTTATCCGGGCTATGTGGTCGATACTCCCGTTGAGCCGCAGATAATCGAGCGCGTGGAGCTTGAGCTTCACGGTGTGGAATATCCCGAACCGGTGAAGATGGAGCACGATTGGATACCCGATACATGGAAGGAAGCAATAAAATAATATAAACAAAAGCCGAAACGGATTTTTCCGTTTCGGCTTAATTTTTTAGTTGTTTTCGGGAAGA
>JAFXFT010000290.1 GCA_017513385.1 Oscillospiraceae bacterium
ATCGCTCCTTTGCTGTTCGTTTCGGCAGGGGCACGCCCCTGCCCTACAAGTATGATTGAGTTTTATTCGGTTAACGTAGGGCTGAGGCTTAACCTTCCCATTGTGGGGAAGGTTAAGCTTCAGTCGCTTGCTGTTTCATAGTTATATGTATCGCTCATTATACTATATTCAACAGCCAATTTAAACCCCTAAATTTTCCACAAAAATAAAGGGAGCGGCAAAGATTTTTGCATATTTTTGTTTACTGCGGGCATACTACCAGCGAATAAACTTTGTGAAAGGACGTAGTTTATCCATGATCATGGACAAAATATCCCTTATTCTCGTAATTATCGGCGCTCTCAACTGGGGCAGCGTGGGCATTTTCGGCTTCGATCTGGTTTCCTGGATCTGCGGCGGCCCCGACTCTATGATCGCCCGCGTTATCTTTACGCTGGTGGGTCTTGCGGGCGTATGGTGTATCTCCCTGCTCTTCCGCGAGCGCGAGGTCTACAGAGAAAGTGAATAAGGCACAGGCCGCTTCGTTTGAAGCGGCCTGCTTAATTTTATCCTATTCTCCGTTTCATCTGCTCGGGGTTGTCGGCGTAGGCGATGGCAGTCTCCTTTGTGATGCTCCCGCTCTTGAAAAGGTTATATATGGACTGATCCATGGCGAGCATTCCATCGCTGCCGCCTGAGGCTATGGCTGCGCCGATCTGATGGTTCTTGCCGTCGCGGATCATGCTGCTGACGGCAGGGGTGATGTGCATGACCTCAAAGGCGGGGATAAGTCCGCCGTTTACGTCGGGAATGAGCTGCTGGGAAACAACGGTGCGCAGCACGGAGCTGAGCTGTACTCTTATCTGGGTCTGCTGGTCGGCGGGGAAAACGTCGATCACGCGGTCTATGGTATGCACAGCGCCCTTGGTGTGCAGCGTACCCAGCAGCAGATGCCCTGTTTCGGCGGCGGTCATGGCGGTACGGATAGTTTCAAGGTCGCGCATTTCGCCCAGCTGGATAACGTCCGGCGACTGGCGCAGGCAGGCGCGCAGTCCCGAAAGGTAATCCGCAGTATCCACCGCTATCTCCCGCTGGCTGACGATACTCTTATTGTTTCGGTGCAGATACTCGATGGGGTCCTCAAGTGTAACGATATGGCATGCACGCCGGCGGTTTATCCTGTCGATAAGGCAGGCAAGCGTCGTGGACTTACCGCTGCCGGCAGTGCCGCAGAAAATTATCATGCCGTTGGTCTGGTCGGCAAGGTTCATTACCTGCTCGGGAATGCTCAGCTCCCGCCAATCGGGGATACTGAACGCCACCACGCGAATTACAGCCGCCATTGAGCCGCGCTGCCTGTAGGTATTCACGCGGAAGCGGGCAAGACCGGAAACGGCGAATGAAAAATCGTCGTCGCCGCTGTGAATGAACTCCTCCATATTGCGGCCTGCAGCTGTATATATCTCCTTTATAAGACTCTCGCCCTCGGTGGGCATGATTTTCTCGTCGTCTATGGCGCGCAGCTGACCGTCAACCTTCATGCTCACCGGCGCACCGGGCACTATGAACAGGTCGGAGGCCTCCTCCTGCACCGCGCGGGTCAGATAATCCATAAGCTTTGCCATAACACTACCTCACTCTCCTATCCACACCGGCAGGCTGTCATCAGCCTCCCAGTGGGCGGTGGATTTCGCCTGCCAGCGCAGGACGGTATATTCGCTGCCCTCCACTTTCACCTCTACAAGCAGGGCCTGTGTTTCGGAGATGGGGCAGGCATAGGTATAAACTCCGTTTTTGTAAACTACGCCCTCGGGCTGCTCGCCTGCCCGAAGACGGGCGAGTATTTCCTCCGCGGCGAAGTCCGCCTCGTAATAACCTTCAACTGCTCGGGCAGAGCTTTCGCTGAGCCGCCCGTCTGCCCGCACGGTGGACATGGACAGCAGGGCAAAAACCGTTATGCACAGCACGGCGAAGATGACCAGCAGCGAGCTTATTCCCACTGCGGGAGGCAGGAACGAACGCTTCTCATTCATTCTCGTCCACCTCCTGCCACGCTATTTTAAGAGATGCCAGCAGGCTCTCATCTTCATACACGCTGACCTCGGCAGAAGCCATATATTTAATGCCGTCCTCTATTGGGGTCACGGTCAGTACATATTCATCGCAATCTATGGCCCGTCCGTCAGCGCTCACGCTGCCGCCCACGATTTCGGCGGCGGCGTTCATGTCGCCGCGGCAGCTTTTAATCACTTCCGCCGCGCTTTGGGCCTGCAGCAGGGCTTTATCGCGGGTAAAGATGTCCGCAGACTCTGTATCCGCCCAGACAAAGGCCTTCAGGCACAGTGCCGCCGCAAGGGCGAACACCAGCAGCATTACGACCTGCTCAATAATCACCAAAGATGCTCTGCTTCTCATGGGGTCGCCTCCCCTCGCAGGCTGACGAAAAACTCGGTACGGCTGCCGTTTGTTACGGCCACGCGGATAAGCTCATTTTCAAGGCTCAGCTCAAGAGCCTCCGCCTCCAGTATTTTCTCGCCGTCCTCGGGGGCAAAATCCCCCTCCGCCAGTGTAAACAGCTCACGGATCCAGCCCTCATGGCAATAGACGCGGGTGATATACTCCGCGCCATCTATTTCCTCGGTAATACACAGGCAGTCACTGCCGCCGAATGTGCGCAGCTCCACGGACTCCGCCGAGGGAGCCTGCCGAAGCTTGGTCGCCACATACTGAGCGCTGCTGCGGCTGTCGTAATTTTCCTCACCGCGGACGGTGAGCCGCTGATACGCGCCCGCTCCGCTGAGCAGGACGGAGAGTATCATCAGCGCAAACACACACAGCAGCAGTGCGGCGGCAAGGCCTGATATGGACCGTTTTCCACTGCGTTCTCTCATGTTAATCCTTTACTATAACGGTAATTTCGGGCATCAGGTTATCGGCGAAAATTTCGTAAAAGACGATATAACGCTCCTCGTCTGTCTGCACACCGTAATGCTCCGCAATATACTCCGCGTTGGGCGGGTAAACGCCCTCGGCGGCGTAACAGGCCACGGCGGCCCGACGCAGTGCGTCCTCAAGCTGCTGCCTGCCCTCCTCGCTCTGCCCGCGGCGCACACCGCTCAGAGCAGAGAAAAACCACAGCAGCGCCGCAATTATTGCGGCGGCTGCGAATATACATATTACCGCGCCCCGTCTGTTTCTTCTCTTTCCCATGGCGTCACCCGATGGCGTTCATAATGTGCATAAGGGGCAGCATTACGGAAAGAAGTATGGCTCCCACCAGCACGGAAATTACGACTACCAGCGCAGGCTCGATGCGCCCCACCTTCTGCTCCAGCGCTTCTTCGCTTTCCTCAAGAAGTCTGTCGGCAATAAGACGCATGGTCTTGTCGCCGCCTCCGCTGCGTGCGCCCGCTTCCAGCAGACGGCAGTCGGCGCGGCTAAGAAGTTCTGTTTCACGGAGGGCGTGGGCAAGGCTTTCGCCCGATTCCACGATTTCGCGGCATTTTTCGCAGCGCCTGTTGAAACCCTCGCCGCCGAGGGTAAGCTCCGCAGCCATGGAGAGCGCTTCATCTTCGGTCATGCCGCTGCCAAGACCCATGGCAAGAGCCTGAGTAAGGCGGGCGGTATTGATAGCGCGGTTGATTCCCTTATCGCTGAGCAGGCTGCGCCATTTTTCGCCTGCGCTGTCGCGCAGCTTCGGTACGGCTGCAAAAACAGCCGCGGCAGCGATAACAATACCCAGCAGCACGCAGATAACAGGCAGCGCCCGACGCAGGAATGCACCCAGCGCGAGAAGTCCTCCCGCAACACCGCTGAGGCTGCTGCCAAGGCGGGCGTAAACATCGCTGAACACGGGCAGCACCCACACAAGGAGTATGAACACCACCGCGAAAAGGACTATAAGCAGAACGGCGGGATAGAGCAGCGCCGTTTTTATGCGGCGCTCCATGCGGGCGCGTCCTTCATAGTAGAGCGCCAGCGCATCAAGGCTCTCCTCGGTTTTACCAACCCGCTCGCCTGCCTCCAGCAGTGAGCAGAGGTAGGCGGGAAAGCAGCCCGCCGCGCCGAATATTTCGGAAAGGGTGCCGCCCTCGTCCGCTCTGCGGGACATATCCGAAAGAAGCAGCTTATACTCGCGGGCGCTTTCGTCCTCCGCCATAAGCGCAAGGGCATCGCCCGCGCCGATACCGGCGTGGTACATCTGCGCCAGAGTCCGGCAGACAATGGCTATATCTTCATTTGTCAGCCTCAGTTGCTTCATACGTTCCTCCGATTGATGGACGGCAGGGGCACGCCCCTGCCCTACGTTCAACGAATAAGGTAAAATCGATAATGTAGGGAATGGTCTTGACCATTCCGTTTGTCCGTTTACTTCCGGCAGTATCGCCACATGCGGAACGGTCAAGACCGTTCCCTACGAAAAATAATGCATCGCACCACAATTTTTGTCATTCTGAGTTTGCGAAGAATGACAAGTTGTTTTACATTTTATGCGTCATTCCGAGCTTGCGAGGAATCCCCCGGTTGAATGGAGCGCAGTGACGATAATGCCTGCGTCTATATGGGGGATTCTTCGGGCTGCGCCCTCTGAATGACGAGTAGTTTTTACATTTTCCGCGTCATTCACATCAATAGAAATACTTTGCGGAATAATTTGCGCCGTCGCCGATATATGCCATAATATCGGCGCTGCCCTTGCCGGAAGAGGCAAAGGTGGGATCCATGCGCTGCCAGCTTGCGCCGTCAAAGAAGATAACACCGTCAACCCAGCCGGTCTCCTCCGACCAGACGCTTATCCATGCGTGGTAGGCCTGACCGGCATAACCGACCACCAGCTTGCAGGGTATTCCCTGACTGCGCAGCATTCCGGTCATCAGCGCGGCGTAGTCAAAGCAGATGCCGGTCTTTTTCTCCAGCACCTCGTCCAGCACCGGCAGGTAGCCGCTCTTTACGGTGGCTGCAAGCTCGCGGTCATAGCTGATATTGGCGACCACGTAATCGTAAACCGCCTCCACCTTGCCGATAGCTTCCTCCTTATCCGCGATAAGCTCCTGCGCCTTTGCCGCAGTAAGAGGCGCGGCATCGTAATCCACGTACTGGTTGGAATGGAGGAAGGGTGCGAACTCGTTTTCCAGCTCTACGGTGGTGGTCAGGGCCAGAACAGAGGCATACTTATTGCCCTCCACGTTCTGAAATACACTTACCTGATATTCACCGTTTCCGTCGGAGAATGGGAACACCGCCCACTCACCCGCAGTAATATTATAGGTATACTTGGTGGTGGGGCCCTTGAGCTGCACTTTAAGGCGCTTATCGGTTTCTGCGGTATAGCGCACCATTACATAGCCGCTTTCCGCGTGGGAATAATCGATCTGGGCGCGGTCGTTCTTCTTGACGAGAACTCCCGCCGCTTCGGC
>JAFXFT010000291.1 GCA_017513385.1 Oscillospiraceae bacterium
AGGGCTGCCTCGCCCTTCTTGGCTGTGCAGGGCATGATGGAGATGGAGAAAATGCGGGAGGGGTCTACGCCCAGTTTCTCAGCCAGATAGTCCTTTGCCACAGCGCCAAACATCTGCTGGGGAGACTTGGCGGTGGAAAGCTGATCTATCATGTCGGGATAGTGGGACTTGATATAGCGGATCCAGCCGGGGCAGCAGGAGGTAAACATGGGGAAATTGTGCTTGTCACGATTCTGCAGGCGGCCAAGGAACTCGCGTCCCTCCTCCATAATGGTAAGGTCAGCGGTAAAGTTGGTATCGTAAATGTAGTTGAAGCCCATCGTGCGCAAAGCAGCGGCGAGGCGGTTTACGGTTGCCTGCTCGCGGCTCAAGCCAAGGCTTTCGCCCCATGCGGCGCGAACGGCGGGAGCTATCTGCACTACGGTGATGCGCTCGGGGTCAGCCAGCGCCTCGAATACCTTATCCGTATCGTCACGCTCACGAAGCGCCCCTACGGGGCAATGGGTGATGCACTGACCGCAGAGGGTACAGTCGGTATCCCAGATGGAACGACCGCGGGAAACGCCGATGGTGGTATGGGAGCCGGAGCTGATGGAGTCCCATATGCCCACGTTCTGCATATTGTTGCAGACCTGAATGCAGCGCATGCACTTGATGCATTTGGATTCATGGCGTATGAAGGGGAACTCCACAGGCCAGTTGTTCTTGGGTATCTTCTTCTCATAGTCAAGGGAGAATATGCCCAAATCGTTTGCAACACTCTGCAGCTGACAGCTGCCGCTGCGCACGCAGGTGGCACAGTTGGAGTCATGCTGAGAAAGGATAAGCTGAACGTTTACCTTTCTTGCCTCACGGACGCGGGGACTGTTTGTGAGTATATCCATACCCTCAGCCACCTTGGTATTGCAGGAGGCCACAAGGCGCTCCACGCCCTTCACCTCAACGAGGCATACACGGCATGCGCCGATGTCATTATAGCCCTTGAGATAGCAAAGAGTAGGCAGATCGATACCCACGGAACGGGCGGCCTCGAGAATGGAAGTACCCTCGGCAACGCTTACCTTCTTGCCGTCTATAGTGATATTTACCATTTGTGCCTCCTGTCTGCCCAGTAGGGGCCATATCCAAAGTGGTCGCAGCGCAGGCAGCGGGTAGCTTCAAGCAGTGCCTCTTCCTCGGTAAGAGGAAGCTCCACGTCGCAGAAATCGCATATGCGCTGGTCGGACACACGCTCGACCATATTCTGTCTGCCGCAGGGAACTATATTGCGAACCTGCTTATCGGGCACATCGATGTCCTCGCTTATAACATGGTGATAGCCAAGGTATACGTCGATATTAGCAGCGGCAACCTTGCCGCCGGCAATGGCACGGATAACCGTAGCGGGACCCGTTACGCAGTCGCCGCCGGCGTAGACGCCGGGATTTTCATAAATTCGGCTTGCGTCGTCGGCCATGATTGCGTCGCGGTCAAGGGGAATACTGGAAAGTCCGAAGTGATTGGAGTCGATTGCCTGACCTATTGCAGCGATAACAATATCGGTTTCAATGCGGCGCTCGGGCTCTCTTGCATTGACGGGAGTGGGTCTGCCGCTCTTATCCAGCTTGCCGGAAATCTGGGGCTGGATAACGAGTGCCTTGACTTCGCCCTCCTCGCCGCGCTCGATTCTTACGGGAGCGCAGAGAGTGATCAGGTTGCAGCCCTCGGCGATAGTACCATGAATTTCCTCGGGCAGAGCGGTCATATCCTGCTGTCTGCGGCGGTATACGATATTGACCTTTGCTCCGCAGCGAAGAGCGCTGCGTGCTGCGTCCATGGCGACATTGCCGCCGCCTACTACGGTGACGGTCTTGCCTGTAAAGTCGGGCTTGTTGCCGTCCTCAATATCGCGCAGGAGCTGGATAGCAGAGATAACTCCCTCGCCCTCTTCGCCCTCAATGCGCAGCTTCTTATATGTATGAGCGCCGATGGAAATGAACACGGCGTCAAACTGTTCCTTCAGTTCAACAAGGGTGGCATCCTTGCCCACCTCAAAGCCGTAATGCACCTTTACACCGGTGGCAAGAATGGCATCAATATCCTCGTCCAGCTTCTCGCCGGGCAGACGATAGCGAGGAATGCCGTAGCGGAGCATACCGCCCAGCTTATGGCTCTTTTCAAATACCTCTACACTGTGACCCATGATGGTAAGGAAGTAGGCTGCGGTAAGACCGGCGGGGCCGCCGCCCACTACGGCAACACGCTTGCCGGTGGGGGGATACTTCACCTCGGTGGGAGGCACAATGCCCGCATTATCGGCAGCAAAACGCTTCAATGCGCGGATATTCACCGCATCGTCAACGATGCGGCGGCGGCACTTGGCCTCGCAGGGGTGCTCGCAGACGTAACTGCATGCGGAGGGGAAAGGATTATCCTTGCGGATAAGGCGTATAGCATCAGCATAGCGACCTTCTGCAACAAGAGCCACATAGCCGGGTATCTCGACACCTGCGGGACACTTGGAAATACAAGGTACACCCTGCTCGCACTTGACAGAGCACTTGCCTTCCTGAATGTGGGAGATATAATCCTCGCGGAAACCCTCAAGACCGCGCAGAACCAGTCCGGCGGAACCGTGTCCGATGGCGCAGTCAGCGGTAGCATAAATAGCAGATGCGGTTTTTTCTATAAGCTCCAGCGTTTCCATAGTTGCTCTGCCGGAAAGAACGTCCTCCAGCAGATTGCCAAGCTGACCAAGACCAACGCGGCAGGGTACGCACTTACCGCAGGACTGGGCATGGCAAAGTCGCAGGAACGCAGCCGCCATGTCTACGGGGCAGAGAACTGCCGTACCGGCAGACATTCGGCGCAGAACGGTTGCATAAAGATCATCAAGGACAGCCTCCGTCTTTGTCTGGGAGGCAATATTAAGTCGGCTCAATTACTCACGACCTCTCTTTAACAAAATAAATCATATAGTACATAATAATCTATATCGGGTCTATATTCAAGAATAAGTTCCGTTCCTTTATAGAATTATTTGTTTGCAAATAATAATAGAAAAGCGCGTACCGATGCGGTACGCGCTTTCGTTCGTCTTAGAAACCGAGGCCGCCGAGACCGCCGAGGCTGCCGGTGATCTTGGACATGCTCTCTGCCATGGAGCTTTCTGCCTTGCGCAGAGCCTCGTTGACAGCTGCAACGATCATATCCTGAAGCATTTCGACATCGTCGGGATCAACTGCTTCGGGATCGATGGTGATGGAAACTACTTCCTTCTTGCCGCTTACCTTGGCGCTTACAACGCCGCCGCCTGCGGTAGCTTCGTATTCCTTCTCTTCCATTTCGGCCTGCATCTTCAGCATATCCTGCTGCATCTTCTGGGCCTGCTTTATCATATTCATGTTCATACCGCCGCCACCGCCGTAGCTGCCGCCGCGGAATCCGCCTTTAGCCATTGTCATTCTCCTTCGTCATCGTATTTTATATCGAACCGGCTCATCAGTCGGTCAAGTTTACTTTGGGTCGTTTTCGCGCCCTCGTGGTATTCTTCCACGGAAACGCGCCAGTTGCCGCCGCTGAGTTTCTTGGCAACCTCGGCAATTGCCAGCTTGATGTCGCTCTCGTCCACCATGCTCATGGCAAAGGGATTTTTCCACATTACGCGGATAAGTCCGTCCTCAATAGCCGCCTCTATCTGGGATTCGTCGGCAAGGATATTGAAGATATAATCGTCCATGCCGCTCTTTACGCCGCGCAGCACAGCCTTCCAGTCAACCCCACCGCCGCTCTGCACAGGTGCAGGTGCGGGCTCGGGAACAGGCGCGGGCGCTTCGTACACAGGCTCGGGCTCATCGTATACCGGAGGCTCCCATGCAGGAGGTGCATCGTAATCGTCCGGCGCGGGAGGAGCTTCCCAAGGCAGGTCATCAGCTACGGGCGCAGGTGCAAGCTCGGGAGATTTTTCCACAGCTGCGGGAGCAGGTGCGGATACATAAACTACCTGAGGCTGAGCATAGGTCTGAACAGGCTCGGCAGGTGCATAATCGCAAAGGCGAAGCAGACAAAGCTCGGCTGCAATGCGGCGATTGGAACTGCCGCGCAGACCGGAAATTGCCTCTTCCAGTACATCAAGTCCCGCCAACAGATTGGGTACTTCCGCGCCCTGAGAAAGTGCGCTAAGCTCAGCTGCGGTGAAGCCGCCCTTCAACAAGGACGAGCCGCCCTTGGGTGCAAGGCGGGTCATAAGCAGGTCGCGGTACAGCTCGGCAAGTCTGTCCAGCACGGAGGCTACGTCGCGGCCGTTCATGTAAAGCTCATTGAGAATATCCATTGCCGCGCTGCCGTTGCGGCTCTTTATAGCCTCGAAAATGCGGCATATTTCCTGCGTATCGGCTACGCCGATGGCGCTGATAACGCGTTCCTTATCAACAACGTCACCGGAGCACTGGTCCAGCAGAGAAAGAGCATCGCGCAGTGCGCCGTCTGCCATGCGGGAAAGCATCTCGCAGGCTTCTTCGCTGAGCTGGATACCTTCGGCCTTGGCTACCACGCCAAGGCGGGCTGCGATGTCCTCCTGAGAAACTCTCTTGAAGGAATAGCGCTGGCAGCGGGAAAGAATGGTTGCGGGAACCTTGTGCAGTTCGGTGGTGGCCAGAATGAACATAAGGTGCTCGGGAGGCTCTTCCAAAATTTTCAGCAGAGCATTAAACGCCGAGTTGGAGAGCATATGCACCTCGTCGATGATATACACGCGCATCTTTACGGAAGCGGGAGTGTACACCGCGTCCTCGCGGAGAGCGCGGACATTATCGACGCTGTTGTTGGAAGCTGCGTCTATTTCCAGCACGTCGAGAATGCTGCCGTTTTCTATGCCGACACAGGCTGCGCATTTTCCGCAGGGATTGCCTCCCACGGGGTTCTCACAGTTTACGGCGCGGGCAAGTAGCTTTGCGCAGGTGGTCTTGCCGGTACCTCTTGTGCCGGTGAAAAGGTAGGCGTGAGAAAGTCTGTTCAGGAGCACCTGACGCTTGAGAGTATCCGTGACGTGCTGCTGACCCACAACGTCGTCGAAGGTCTTGGGACGCCATTTTCTATATAGAGCCTGATACATGCCCACATCTCCTCTTCTTTGGTGTAATGCGGCGGAAAATTATCCGCCACGATACCGCCCGAAAACCAATAAGGCGGCTGCAAAAATAAAATCGGCGCATCGCAGGGCCGCACACCGACCTTTGATACACGCAATATGCCCGCTGATCGCCCATTCGGCTCGGGAACAGCTTCCCCGCGGCACACGGAACTTCCTACTTAATGCTGCTCGGTTTCCCGCCTGACATGGTTCGCAGGCATCCGTTGCGCGAGACCGTTCCTTCAACGCCTCCTGAGAAAGGCTGACGACACATTACGAGACCGGGGGTCGGAATTCACTCCTGCTGTAGCGGGTTGCAGGTACAGGGCACCGCTGACTCCCCAGTTAGTGCGGCCCTGCCATGCGCCGGCAGGACATAATCCGTCTATATCAAGACGGTAGGTTATATTATATTATACTTTTCCCAATTTAGCAACCATAAATTTATGTGGTTCGCAATTTTTTAGTCGAGGTGCAGCTATTGATTTTCCACTTGGCTGCCTTTATACTGAAACCAATATAAGTGTTTGCGTTATCAACAGGGCCAAGAAAGGAGATCCTATGAATCACAGCAGAATTCAAGTATTTGTCGCTGCGTTTATTTTGATTTGCATTCTGTTCATATCCGCCTGTTCCAGCAACTCTCCTGCTCCGCTGCCTGCAGAACCTACGCCTTTTTCCAGACCTGCTGCGGACACCACACTGAGTTCCGATTTTGAGCATCCTAACTCTTCTTTTGCAGCAAACGAACTGCTTTGGCAGACTTTCACCCTTGACGAGTATGGCATGCCCGAATCCTATCCCGAAGAATTCGGCGGGGCATATACAATGGGCGGCAAACTCTACATATATCTGACTGATATGCGTGACGAGGTGCAGGCATGGTACATGGAAGCCTGCCATAATTCTACTGCAGTACGCTTTGTTGAGGGCAGATATACAGCCAATTATCTCCATAGTCTTTCTTCCGTGGTAAGCGAATACACCGACAAATATTCCATCACCTCTTACGGCATCGATTTTGCAAACAACTGCTTCAGCGTGGGTGTATACGAGGAAGCTGACCGCGAAGCACTTGCTGCGGAGCTTGATAACCCCGCTATTGTAATAGTACCAGGCTCATATGTAGAACTCACATAGCAAAAATCCCGCATCGGAGTGTGTTCCGATGCGGGATAATTATTACTCGATAAGCAGTTTGCGTTCTTTCCACTTGCCGCTGAGGAAGTATATCAGCGAGAGTATGCCGGAAACAAAGCCTGCACAGGCGCTGCCCATCCACATACCCTTTACGCCGAAATCCAGCGCAACGCCAAAGAGAAGCACGAAACCCACGCGTGCCACAACGCCGTCCATAAGGGCGATGATGAGCGCCAGCGAAGCGTGACCGATACCGTTGATAAGGGAGTTGAAGGGAGAGATTATAGCGAAGCTGACAAAGCCCACTGCACCTACAATGGAGTAGAAGGGTGCATATGCAAGAACCTCGGGGTCGGAGTTGAAGATACCGAACACCTGCTTGGGGAAGAGCATAAATGCTGCGGACAGCACTATAGCACATACACCGCAGATGGCAAAGGAGACCCATGTGATGCGGGAAACGCGATCATGTCTGCGGGCAGCAATATTCTGACCTATCATGGCAGAAGCCGCAGTACCGATAGAGTTGCTTACGATGGACATGACGTTGTTAATCTTGCCGCCCACACCTGCAACGGCAGAGGCGATAACGCCGCCGGCTGCGTTGACGAGAGAGTTTACGTAGAGCATGGAAACGCTGATTGCGCCGAACTGGAGAGCCATGGGCAGGCCCAGCTTTATCATAGGTCTGAGCTTGGCAGAGTCGATTGCGAAGCTTTTCAGCTTGAAGTCAAATCCGAAAGCTTCCTTATGTCTGTAGAGATAGAAAAGGGATATAATAAAGGATACGGACTGACCGATAACTGTGGCAAGGGCTGCGCCCAAGGTGTCCATGCGCAGTACCGCTACAAAAATCAGGTCAAGGATAAGATTGAGCACAGCGGCAATGGTAACAAAGATGAAGGGGCGCTTGGAGTCACCCATACCGCGCAGCACTGAGCCGACGGTATTGTAGCCATAGGTGAAGATAGTACCCACAAAGCAGACCACGGCGTAATCCCTTGCCTGCTTATAGGACTCCACAGGGGTGTTCATAAGTCTGAGCAGAGGGTCTACGCAGAGCAGAGAAACCACGGTTATCACCACACCGATGAGTGCAACGGAGGTAAACATTGTGCCGATGGTACTCTTTATGGACTCATGGTCATCCTGACCCACGTACTGGGATACCATTATCTGTCCGGCACTGGTAAATCCGAAGCAGAGCATGGTGAAGAGCATGCTTATCTCGCCGCCGATGGCAACACCGGAAAGGCCGTAACTGCCGACGAACTGTCCGACAACTATCATGTCAACGAGAGTATAGACCACCTGCAGCAGGTTGGACAGCATAAAGGGATATGCAAAAAGCAGCAGCTGCCGTATAACGTTGCCCGAGGTCATATTATTTATCATTGTAGTTTTTTTCGCCATAGTATTCTCCATTCCGCCGCTGTGGGCGACATAACTGAACATATTCACAATTCAAACAGAAGCATTATAAACATCGTTTTTCGTCGGGTCAAGCTGTTTTTCGGGATTTTAGCATTTATTTGCCGGTTTATTTATTTTCCTGCACTGTCAGGCACTATTACACGCTTGAAAACCTACATTTCCTATGGTAAAATAATTTGATAAGTGCGTTTTAAACAATGCTATTGTTTATATATACAAGGCGGTGGACCATGAAAAACAACGTTCCGGCCGATATGGCCGTTGAACTCCTGCTTGAGCAGGACGTAACAAAGAATACCGAAACCGTACAGCTTTGGGAGCTGGAGGGCCGTATCCTCGCCGAGGATATATGCGCGGCTATCTCCGTACCCTCCTTCGACCGCTCGCCCTACGACGGCTATGCCCTTATGGCTGCCGACACCGCAGGAGCAAGCCCCGAAAATCCCGCTGTTTTTAAAATAACCGAGGAGATCCCCGCGGGCTATGCCCCCACCATTCCCCTCACTCCCGGTCATGCCGCAAAGATTCTCACCGGCGCACCCATTCCCGAGGGCTGCGACACCACCATCAAGTATGAGGAAACCGAATTCACCGACACTGAGGTGAAGATTTTCAGTCCTCTCAAGGCGGGCAGTAACGTGGTATACGCAGGCGAGGACATCAAGCAGGGCGAGGTAGTTCTTACCGCCGGCACCCGCATTTCCGCAGCGGCACTTGGTCTGCTGGCAGGCCAAGGCATCACCGAGGCTGTGGTATACAAAAAGCCCCGCATTACCGTGATAAGCACAGGCAGTGAGCTTGCCGAGGCAGGTCAGCCCCTCAAGCCCGCCCAGATATACAACAGCAATGTATACACCATCTCCGCCTATCTGCGCGCAATGGACACCGAGCCTGTACACGGCGGCATCGTCCCCGACGATCCGGACATCATCGCTCAGCGCATCGGCGCGGCTCTTGAGGATTCCGACATGGTCATCACCACCGGCGGCGCCTCCGTTGGTGACTATGACTGGGCGTTCCGCGTAAGTCAGATGATGGGCGCGGAAATTCTCTTCTGGAAAGCCGATTTCAAGCCCGGCGGCGCAATGTGCGCAGCGGTGCTCAACGGCAAGCTTATTCTCTGTCTCTCCGGCAACCCCGGCGCGGCAGTTATCGGACTTCTCCGCGTTGGCATGCCCTACATCCGCAAGCTCTGCGGACACCGCGAGGTAATGCCCGAGCGCGTAAACGTAATACTCAAGGACAGCTTCGGCAAGCCCAGCCCCAAGCTGCGTCTTGTGCGCGGAAGACTGGAAATCGAGGACGGCAAGGCCTACTTCGTCCACAATGACGGACAAGGCAACGGCGTAGTCTCCTCCCTTATGGGCTGCGATCTGCTGGCTGAGATCCCCGCCGGAACAGGCCGCGCTCAGCACGGTCAGGTGCTCAGCGCCATCAAAGTCCCCCACAACTAACATCGAAAGGGTGAACCCTTTGCAGGATACCTACGGAAGAAAAATCACATATCTGCGCATATCCGTCACCGACCTGTGCAACCTGCGCTGCGTATACTGCATGCCCGAAAAGGGCGTGGAAAAGCGCTGCCACACGGACATGATGAGCGTAGAGGAAATAATCCGCGCCGTGGAGGCCTCCGCTGACTGCGGAATCACCAAGGTGCGCATCACCGGCGGCGAGCCCCTTGTACGCAAGGGCATTGTGGACATCTGCCGCGGCGTGAGCAGCATTCCCGGCATTGAGGAAGTCTGCCTCACTACCAACGGCGTGCTGCTGCCCAAATATGCTCAGCAGCTCAAGGACGCAGGCGTTTCCCGCCTGAACATAAGCCTTGATACCCTCGACCCCGAAAAGTACGCCATGCTCACCCGCGTGGGCAAGCTTGACGATGCACTGGCAGGTCTTGAAGCCGCCGAGAAGGCAGGCTTCACCGGCACCAAGATAAACGCAGTTCTCATCGGCGGCATTAACAGCGGCGAGATCCGCGAGCTGGTTGGCATCACCAAAGACAAGGAAATAGATTTCCGCTTCATCGAACTCATGCCCATCGGCGAATGCAGCAGCTGGGACAAAGAGCGTTTCATTCCCGGGCAGACCGTGCTTGATGCAGTTCCCGAGCTTGTTGAGGACGGCATGAACGGAGTTTCCCGCATGTACCGCGTACCCGGCTGGAAGGGTCGCGTGGGTCTCATCGACCCCATAAGCCACCGCTTCTGCGACCAGTGCAACCGCATTCGCATCACCGCAGACGGCAAAGTTAAGCCCTGCCTCCACTCCGCCGCAGAATTCGACCTGCGCGGTCTTGACCGCGAGGGCATGGTGGACGTACTGCGCAGCGCCATTGAGAGCAAGCCCGGCCGCCACATGCTGGAGGAGCGCAGCAGCGAAAGCATTCGCAACATGAACGAGATAGGAGGCTGAGCAGCATGGCTGAATTTACACATTTCAACGAGGACGGACGCGCCCGCATGGTGGACGTAAGCGCAAAGGATCAGACTCTGCGTATTGCCACCGCCAAGGCCGAGGTTCACCTGAACGCCGAAACCTATGACATGGTCAAGGGCGGCAAGATGAAGAAAGGCGACGTACTTGCAGTTGCTCAGGTGGCCGGAATCATGGCCGCCAAGAAAAACTGGGAGCTTATCCCCATGTGCCACCCAATCGCCCTCACCGGCGTTGACATAGCATACGAGTTGGACGACGAGGCTCACATCATTCATATCCGTGCCACCGCCCGCTGCAAGGGTGAGACCGGCGTGGAGATGGAAGCTCTCACCGCTGCCTCCGTAGCGGGACTTACCATCTACGATATGTGCAAGGCCGTACAGCGCGATATTCTCATCACAAACATCTGCCTGCTGAGCAAGTCCGGCGGCAAGAGCGGCGATTTCGTCAACAGTCATTTCGAGTAAAGGAGCATTATAATATGTTTACAGCAGCAGTTATTACCGTAAGTGATAAGGGTTCCGCAGGTCTGCGCGAGGACACCGGCGGCCCACTGGTTTGTCAGATGCTCAAGGACGCGGGCTATGACGTTGTATATACTTCCATCATTCCCGACGAGCAGGATCAGATAAGCGCCGAGCTTATCAAGACCGCCGACGAGCTGGACATTGCCCTCACCGTCACCACCGGCGGCACCGGCTTCTCCCCCCGCGACGTTACCCCCGAGGCAACCATCGCCGTATGCCAGCGCATGACTCCCGGTATCCCCGAGGCTAGGCGTTTTGAAAGCATGAAGGTCACCAACCGCGCCATGCTCTCACGCTCTCAGGCGGGCATCCGCGGCTACACCCTCATCGTAAACCTTCCCGGCAGCCCCAAGGCTATCCGCGAAAACCTCGCCGCAGTCCTCCCCTCTCTCGACCACGGACTTGAGATGCTCCGCGGAGAAAAGCGCGACTGCGCCGACGACGCAAAGTAATCTTCAAAAACAACAAGGGTCATGCTCCGTGATATGCTCCCTCTATGAGAGACAGTGAAAAAGAAAACTGTCTCTCATAGAGGGAGTGTTTTTATGCCCCACAAACAAAAAGTATCACCAGAGATAAA
>JAFXFT010000027.1 GCA_017513385.1 Oscillospiraceae bacterium
CGTTTTTTCAGCAGCGTACCGTTGGTGGTTATCACCGATCGGAAGCCTTTTCCCGTTGCAAGTCGAATAAAATCAGACAGCTGCGGATGGGTCAGCGGCTCCCCCATAAGGTGATAATAAATATACTTCGTCTGCCCTGCCAGCTTATCCAGCACCCGCGAAAACTCGTCGGGGCTCATTCTTCCCGCCTTGCGGGAATGTCCGTGGCAGAAGGAGCAGTTCATATTGCAGATGTTTGTGATTTCCACATAAACACGGGAATACATAAAAACCTCGCTCAGTTATTTTTTCTGTCTGCAGCCATAACCGCCTTGATAATAGCGCCGATTTTGGGAGGAGTACCGTAAAGCAGCACTCCTACGCGGTAAATTCTCGCCGCAAGAACACCGATGCCTATAGTGGACGCAATAAGGATAACGATGGATATGACTATCTCGTACCAGGGAACGGTGCTCATGGCGATTCGGGTGAACATGGACATGGGCGAAGTAAAGGGAATGAAGGAGCACACCTTCATAACGATAGTATCCACATTGCCGGAGGACATGGAGGTCATAACAACCACAAAAGCCACAACGAACAGCATGGTGAGGGGCATTACAGAGGTATTTATATCCTCCAGCTTAGATGCGGTAGAGCCCACCGCACCGAACATGAATGCGTAAATGAGGAATCCCAGTACGAAGAACAGCAACATGTAAAACAGCAGCTCGGGAGGAATATTGAAGGCGGAGCCGACCATCATATTGCTTTCCCAATAGGATTTATTCAGGTTATAGAATATAAGTGCCGAGCCAAAAATTGCAATTATCTGTATGAAGCCTGCAAGGCAGGAGGCAATAACCTTGCCAAACATCATGGCAGTGGGCTTTGCGCTGGTTATAAGCAGCTCCATTGCGCGGGAACTCTTCTCCGTGGCAACATTGGTGGCAACCATCTGTCCATACAGGAGAATTACCACATAAAGGGCAAATATCATAATGTAGGTATAAAGGAAATTCTCCATCTGATTCTTGCCCAGATTTTCAATTTCGCTTTCAATCTTTATGTTCATTACCTCAGCGGCCTGCTGCTGAGTCATTCCGCCGTTTATCATGGCATTCATCTGATATATCTGCCCCAGCACCTCATCAGCTATCTGGGTATTCATGTCGTACATTGACAGGTTATTTACATAGTAAACGTAAGAAGTGGGACCGGTCATAACGAAGGCACACTCAGCCTCGCCGCTTACTATTTCGTCCTTTATAGCTTCCGTATCCGCATCTGTTATCTGAACGTCATAATCCTCAAAGGAGGCGGCAAATATCTCTTTTACCATATCTGCCTGCGCAGAGTCGTCTGCCTTTACGAGCATTACGCTGACTTCCTCAGTAGTATCTGCTGTATCATCGGACTTGAACATTTCCAGCGCGCGGGGCAGGAACATTACAACAGCAATAGCCACCATGAAAAAGATGGTAATACCCACGAAAACCTTATTTTTAAAGTAGTACTTCAGCTCGAACTTCAGTATCTTTTCAAACTGCTTCATTTTCAGTCCTCCTTCGGGGCATCGCCGGCGTATTCAACGAAAATATCGTTGAGCGAAGGTTCAAATACCTTGACCTCGTCAATATCGTACTTTTCCGCAAGGCGGCTCATTACTGCCTTCTTCTCGTCTGCACTTCTCAGCTGAATCATAAGTGCGCCGTTTTCGCCAACCGTGCAGGCTGCGCCGAAATCTGCCTTAATTGCATCAGGCTTCTCCGTGCGCACCACAAGGCGGTCGCGGGGATAATCGCGTTTGATGTCATGCAGGTCGCCGTGGAGGGCTACCCTGCCGTTATTGAGAATTGCGATACTGTCGCAGAATTCCTCGATATAGCTCATCTGGTGGCTGGAGAAAAGGACTATCTTGCTCTTGGCTATCTGCTCCTTGACCACGTCCTTTAGCAGCATTGCATTTACGGGGTCAAGACCGGAGAAAGGCTCGTCGAGAATTACGATTTCAGGATCGTGGGCAAGAGCGGTCACCAGCTGTATTTTCTGCTGATTACCCTTGGAAAGTGTATCCAGACGCTTATTGCGGTATTCCATCATGCCCAGACGCTCAAGCCAGTAATCAATGGATTCAATCGCCTTTCTGCGGCTCATACCCTTAAGTTCGGCAAAATAAATAAGCTGGTCGATGATTATCTTCTTGGGATAAAGTCCACGCTCCTCGGGCAGATAACCGAATCCAACCTTATCGTAATCTATAGGCTTACCGTCCATGAGCACCTCGCCGCCGTTTGCGGGGAATACGTTCATCAGTATGCGGATGGACGTGGTCTTACCCGCGCCGTTTCTGCCCAGCAGACCGAAGGCCTTACCGCCCTCCGCCTTGAAGGATACGCCGGTAAGAACCTGCTTATCTCCAAAAGATTTTTCTATATTTCTGAGTTCCAGTATCATTTTGCGACCTCCTCGCATAATAAAAAAAGTGCGCCAACCGAAGTCAGCGCACCGAAAAACGCAAACTCCTGCCGCCGGATCGATCCCTCCGGCAGTAAAAATATACCACCTTGATTCTAAAAAAGAAAGTGATTTTTTAAAGAGTTTTTTCTTATTCGATTACAGATGATTTATTATTTCAAGTTTTATCGTGCCTCACAAATTCTGTTTACACGTTCCGTCATCACAGCAAGCAACAGCACGAAAATGGCCATAAAATAGGGATAAAATACTATATTCACATGCTGTGCTATAAGTCCGAATAAGGGCGGCATAAATGTACTGCCGCAGTAAGCGCTGGCCATCTGTATACCCACGATAGCGTGGGAGTTTTCTTTTCCGAAGTGGGTCGGTGTAGAATGGATAACCGATGGATACACGGGCGCTGCACCAACGCCCAACACCACAAGACCCACGAGGGCAGTTCCGACTACCTTTACAGGCAGCGCTACCAGTACCACACCGATGCACATAAGCACCACGCCGATGCGTATCATATTCTTGTCACCGAATCGGTCGGCAACGAAGCCGCTGAGAAATCTGCCCGCCGTAATGCCAAGGTAGAACAGCGAAGCAAAAAACGCGGCCGTTTCCGCGTCTACTCCGCGGTATTCAACGAGGTAGCTGCTTGCCCAAAGTCCCGCCGTAGACTCAAAGGCGCAGTAACCGAAAAAGGCTATCAGTATTGCCTTCACGCCCTTGATTTTCAGCGCACCGCCCAAGCCGATGGGTGCTTCGTAATTTTCCTCGTCGGCACTTCCCGAATTGGCTTTACGCCACAGCGGCAGGGACAGGAACAAGCCCACAGCCAGGAGGATTTGAATTGCGGAAACTATGCCGTAGCCGCTGCGCCAGCCGTGGTCAGCGCTTATTGCCCAGCCCATGATATAAGGACCGACAGTTGCGCCTACGCCCCAGAAGCAGTGCAGCCAGCTCATGTGCCGCGATGCATAATGAAGCGCCACGTAATTATTCAGCGCCGCGTCAACCGCACCCGCGCCAAGTCCATAAGGAACAGCAAGCACGCACAGCAGCCAAAATGAATTTGTGAGCGAAAATCCCAGCAGCGCGCCCGCCGTAAGGCTGACGCTTATGGCGGTTACTAATCCTGCGCCCAGCTTGCGGGTCAGCTTATCGGAAAGCAGGCTGGATATAATAGTTCCGGCGGAGATGGTCATAGTAATTATACCGGCATAGGACAAGGGCACGTCAAGTTCTCCCACCATCAGCGGCCAGGCAGATCCCAGCAGCGAATCAGGCAGCCCGAGGCTAATAAAGGCAATATATATGATTGCAAGCAATAAAGAAAACACAAACAGTTCCTCGCATTCCTGTCCGCGGTACATCGCGGACATATATCAAATTATACTTCACCTAAAACTATATTTCAACGAGCAAAACACTTGCAATACATCAAAAATGCATCTATGATAAGTAAAGAACTACACTGATTAATAGAGGTATTCCCATGATCAACGCCGAAAAACTTAGTTTTGGTTTCAACAGCACATATCTGTTTCAGAATATTTCTTTCACACTTGATAAGGATTGTCATTGCGTCCTTATCGGCAGCAACGGCACCGGCAAAACCACACTGACAAATATCATCAAAGACCCCGACAACTACAGCTTCGAAGGACGCTTGAAGCTGGAAGGCGCAGGCCGTATCGGCTATATAAGCCAGTTTGTGGACGTGGACGGCGAGCAGTCCGTCACCGTCTTTGATTATCTGTGCCGCGACTTTGTTGCCTTGGAGCAGGCAATCAACGACATATGCCTGCAAATGGAGTCTGCAGACGATCTGGACGAGGTTATGGAACGCTATCAGGAGCTGCTGGACGAGAGCAGCGCAATGGACGCGGATAACTACGAGGTGAACATTCGCCGTCAGCTGAAGCTTGCCGAATTGGAGAGCAAGGAATCTCTTGAGCTTGAAAAGCTCAGCGGCGGTGAGCTGAAGCTGGTGCAGATAATTCGCCAGATGCTGCGCCGTCCCGGTCTGCTGATAATGGATGAACCCGACGTTTTTCTTGATTTCGACAATCTCAACGGTCTGCGTGACCTGATAAACGCCTACAAAGGCACACTGCTGGCTGTTACTCACAACCGCTACCTGCTGGCTCACTGCTTCGACCGCATCTGGCATCTTGAAAACGGCGACCTGCAGGAGTTCGAAGGCAGTTTCGCCGAGTACAGCTATTCCCGCATGCAAAAGAAGATAGATCTTCAATTGGCCTCCCTGTCCGACGAAGAGGAGATCAACCGCGTTTCCGAGCTTGTGGAGCGGCTGCGCAAGACAGCCTCCGAAATATCCGAAGCGCAGCATGGCCGCGTTCTCAAGGGCAAGGTAAGCTACCTCAACCGTCTGCTGAGCCGCCAGATAAAAGCTCCCTTTGTAGAGATCCGTCAGCCCGACATACAGCTTCCCGAGATTGAGTCTACGGAAGAACCCGTAGAACTGCTTACGCTTGAAAACTATTCCCTTTCCTTTGACGAAACACTGCTGGAACAGGTGTCCTTCGCCGTACATTCGGGCGAAAAGGTCGCGCTGGTGGGCGCTAACGGAACGGGCAAAACCTCCATGCTTCGGGAAATATGGCAGAACCGCAATCCCGCCATTCATTTTTCCAACGCCGCCGTGCCTGCGTTTTTCTCTCAGCTGCACGCGGTGATACTGAACGATCAGAACACCATTTACGACGAATTTTTCGCCATAGGCTTTGAAACTCGCGAGCAGGTAGAGCATCATCTTTTGAAATACTGCTTTGATCCCGACAGCCTCGGCCGCAGAATTTCCAAGCTCTCCGGCGGCGAAAAAAATCTGCTGCAGCTTGCAAAGCTGGCCGCAGGTAACGCAAATCTCCTGCTGTTGGACGAGCCTTCCAGCCATTTGGACACCTTTGCACAAATCGCACTGGAAGATGCTATTGCCGCCTACAAAGGCGCGGTACTAATGGTCTCCCATGATTTTTATACCATCGCCAACTGCGCGGACACCATACTCTTCATGGAGGACAAGGGCATACGCGCCATGAGCGCCCGCGCCTTCCGCAAGATGATTTACAAAAAGCATTTCAGCAAGGACTATCTTGAGCTTGAACTGCAGATGAAGGATCTTGAAACCCGTGTCGCCCGCAGTCTTGAAAACGGTGACTGTGTGGAGGCCCAGCGCCTGTGCGACAAGCTGGCAGAAGTCGTAGCGCAAATGCAGGAAAATTAACTCTATACAGCCAAAATGCTCCCGTCGTATTCGGCGGGAGCATTTCTCATCTTACAAATTATGTTTTACTATTAAAAAGTGCATCGCTGTCCAAAATCAGCCAGCCTTCCACGGTTTGAGCAGACCCGAGAATAGCGTCTGTTACCTTTTGGGCAGTAAGGCTCATATCGCTTTGCCAAAGGCGCGCGGCGGAGGCACTAACATAAGCCGCAGCATAGGACGTGCCGCGGGCACCGTAGGTCTTGCCCTTTCGGGACGCCAGCCATATATCTTCGCCCGGCGCGAGAATATCCGCAGTACCGTTCTGCTGTGTAAAGTCCGACACAATCAAATGCTTGTCGTGGGAACCGACTGTCAGCACACCATCGTAAGCCGCAGGATAATAGAGGTCGCTGTTTTCGCCCTCATTGCCCGCAGCCGCGATCACCAGCGCTCCCTGCTCCTGAACATAGGCAACAGCCTCGCGGAGTGCGGGCTCATCTTTTTTTGTGCCAAGACTTACATTGATTATGCAGGCGCCGTATTTATCAACACTGTCACGTATAGCCTGCGCCAGTACATCGGGAGCATAGTAAGCGTCAGCTGATACGTCCTCAAATGCAGACTGATTTGCATACTCTTCAGCATCAACGCCTGCCATACGTCCAAGCACGGTAACGAACATACCGCGGGTCATAGTGCCGTCGGGATCAAATGTGGTTTCGGTGGTTCCGTCAAAGAAACCTTTGTCGCGGGCATACTGAACTGCATCGTAGAACCAGTCGCCTTGCTTTTACGTCTTTGAACGGGTTTGCAGATGCGGTGGTTGTAATCTGCTCGTCCTCAACAGCTAATGCCGTTGCAGGTACGAGAGAGATCACCATGCAGAGCACCAGCAAAAGGCTTATTAATCTCTTTCTCATGGCAAAAAACTTTCTCCTTCAGGTTTGATTTTCTTCTTAATCCTACTTGATTGCTTCATGTTTTTCTCTGCAGGCCGAAGGTGAACTTCTTCTCATTCGGGGTGCAATTGTTTCACCCTCCGCTTGAGGAGAAAACCACGGTCATCACAATGCCTCCGCATCCTCCCCTCTCGTGCTATAAATTATGACATAAAACTAATTTAACCGCCCCTCTTGCAAGACGGTAAGCAATCTGTTACACTGTAATCACAAGTCGTACCCAAAGGGTCAAGTCAAGTTTTTTGCACAAGATATTGTATATTTTAGAGGTATTTAGGCAATGAAAAAACACAATGAATCATTATTCCAGATCGGTGAGGTAACAAAGATACTGGGCATCACCCGCAAAGCACTTCTTGTCTACGAGGAAAAGGGGCTTTTGACCCCTGCCTTAAAAGACAAGGAGAGCGGATATCGCTATTACTCGGCAGATAATATGACTCAGATCCGTTCGATTCTTTCTCTGCAGGCGCTTGGTCTTTCACTGAAGGAGATTGCCGCATACTATTATGATTCAGAAAATATCGACGCCCAGTTGCAGCGTCTTATGGACTTGCGCTCGGCCTTAGATCGCAATATACAGATGCTTCAGGTCCGCTCGGCCAGACGCGGTGACATGACGGTCCACAAAACAACACTGCCGCAGCAGGTTTGTTTCTGCCGCCGTTATCTATGCGAAGCCGTTACCGATGTCGCGAATAATCTGAGAGATACATACATCGCTGCTGCGCGCACAGGAAAAATGTCCATGCTCAGCCGTATGTTCACCATGCGTATGTCCCAAGCTTCGGAAAAGCTGGACCTTATGTGCTGTATACCCGTAAACCATGACTATGATGGACCTGAGCGTATGGAGTTTGCAGAAGCCCCCGCCCTTTGTATCTATTACCGCGGTCCATACGAAGAAGCTGCAACCGCCATTCAGGCGCTCAAAAAGTATGTGGATGATAATAATATCGAAACCACAGGATTTTTCCGTTCCATTTATCTTGAGGGACCGCCCAACCGCGGCGAGAACAGCGTGGATTACATCACACAAATTGCTGTACCTGTCAAATATTGATCCCTTAAGCAAACAATAGTTACATATATCAAAACCCCTCGCAGCATTTGATTGCTGCGAGGGGTTAATTCGTTTATTTTACTGTTCTCTGAATGTAATGGTTCCTGTTTCGGCGTCCATTGCGTCGATGATAGCCAGCGATTCAAGCTGTACGCCCAGATTGCGGATGATCTGTCCGCCGATCTGGAAGCCCTTTTCGATTACGATGCCTATACCCTCTACGCTTGCGCCTGCGGAGCTCACGATGGACATAAGTCCCTGCAAAGCGCAGCCGTTGGCGAGGAAGTCATCGATAATGAGAACTCGGTCGCCCTCATTAAGGAACTGCTTGGAAACGATGACGTTGTTCTTGTTCTTGTGGGTAAAGGACTCTACCTCTGCAACGTATACATCGCTATCGATATTGATGGAATGGGATTTCTTTGCAAATACCATGGGTACACCGAATTCCTTGGCAACAAAGCAGGCGATACCGATGCCGGAGGCTTCTATAGTCAGGACTTTGGTAACCTTCTTATCTGCGAAACGGCGATGGAACTCCCGTCCGATTTCCTCCATAAGGGAAATATCCATTTGATGATTGAGAAAACTATCAACCTTCAAGACGTTGTTTGGCTTAACCTTACCGTCTTTCACTATTCGTTCTTCCAAAAAGTTCATTGCGTATACCTCCGATACTTTTAGCTGTTATCTGTCTTCTCTGAAGTATGGCAAACCAAGAGACTGGGGTGGCTGCTTATCCCGCTGATTTCTCAGCGAGGAAATGATAAGTACGATAATTGTAACCACATAGGGCAGCATCTTGTACAACTCCTTTACGGCAAGGTTCATGCCGGAAGGAATGTACATATGGAGAATGTAGAGACCGCCGAAGAGGAAGGATGCAAGGACACCTACGTTGGGTCGCCAAATGGTGAAGATTACGAGGGCGATCGCGAGCCAGCCTCTGTCACCAAATGCGTCATTTGCCCAAATACCGCTTGCGTAATCCATAACGTAATAGAGACCGCCGAGACCGGCTATCATGCAGCCTACGCAGGTAGCCACGTACTTATAGCGGTTTACGTTTATACCGGCAGAGTCTGCGGTGGCAGGATTTTCGCCGACTGCACGCAGATGCAGACCGGTGCGGGTGCGGTTGATGATAAATGCAGCAACGAGAGCGATGATTACAGCAAGGTATGCAAGGAAGCTGTAGCTCAGCACAAGGTCGCCGAATACGCCCAGCTTGTCTGCAATGGGTAGGCTCTTCTTGAAGCAGTTGGAGGTGGCAGAGAGTGCAAGGAAAGGCATATCTGCGCCGGAGAGCTTTACAAGAGAGCCGCCGAAGAAGTTACCGAAGCCGACACCGAAGGTGGTCATGGCAAGACCGGTGACGTTCTGATTTGCTCTGAGGGTTACGGTGAGGAAGCAGAAAAGCAGACCCATCAGAAGCGAACCGATAAGGCAGAAAAGAGTCGGGATCAGCACTGCCAGTGCGGGATTAAGGTCCGTGGGCGATGCCAGACTCTGCTCATAAACAAAGGCGCCGATAACGCCGCATATACCGCCAACGTACATAACGCCGGGAATACCGAGGTTCATGTTACCCGACTTCTGGGTAATGATTTCACCTGTGGAACCGTACAGCAGGGGTATACCCTGAGCAATGGCACGGGGGAGGAAAGAAAGTATAGCATCAAGCATTATTTATTTTCCTCCTTTTTAGAAGATTTGGTCAGGCTGAGCTTATAATTGATGAAGAATTCGCCGCCGATAATGAAGAAGAGGATTATACCGGTAAGAATATCGCCGAAAGAGGAATTGAGACCGAAGTCAGTGGCGATTTCGCCAGCGCCTCTGCCCAGGAACACCAGCAGCAGGCTGGTAAGGATCATCCATATGGGATTGAACTTGCCAAGCCAGGATACCATAACGGCAGTAAAGCCTCTGCCGTCAACGATGTTGGCGTTGAGGGTATGGTTGGTACCACCTACCAGCAGCAGACCTGCAAGACCGCAGATAGCGCCGGAAATGAGCATGGTGCGGAGAACTACCTTCTCTACCTTGATGCCTATGTATCTTGCGGTGCTTTCGCTTTCACCGACAACGGAAATCTCGTAGCCGTGCTTGGAATACTTGAGATAAATATACATGCCGATGGTCACAAGGGCTACTATGATAATATTCAGTGCATACTTGGAACCAAGGATTTCAGGGAACCAGCCCACCTTGGTGAGGGGGTTGATAACACCGATGTTGCCGGAGCCCTTGGGGTTTTCCCATACAACGGAGAAGTATGCTACCAGCTGGATAGCTACATAGTTCATCATAAGGGTGAAGAGGGTCTCGTTAGTGCCGAACTTTGCCTTGAAGAATGCGGGGATAGCGCCCCAGATAGCGCCTGCCACAAGGCTTGTTACTATCATGCAGACAATAACCAGTGCATTGGGCTGATCCTTCATGAGGATCATGCAGGCTGCGGCAGCAAGAGCGCCTGCAAGCGCCTGACCTTCGCCGCCGATGTTCCAAAAGCGCATTTTGAATGCGGGAGTAAGCGCAAGTGCAACGCACAGCAGCATAGCGGTGTTCTGCAGAAGAACCATGAACTTACGGCTTGAGCCAAAGGATCCGTCAATAATCGTCGCAAAAATCTGAATGGGATTTTCAGAAGTAACAAGGGTCGTAATCACACTGCAGCAGATAAGTGCCAGCACAATGGATACCGCTCTTACGCACCAGTTGAGATACCAGGGCATTTCGCCGCGCTTTACAATATGAAAAAGAGGCTGTCTTGTTTTATTCATCGCTGTTACCTCCAAGACGAGTCATCATCATACCCACGTCTCGCTTCTTTGCGCCTCTGCCGGGAACGATACCGCTCACCTTACCGGCGCAAAGCACCAGAATGCGGTCGCAAAGCTCCAGAAGTACGTCAAGGTCCTCACCGACGTAAATGACGGCTACACCCTTCTGCTTCTGCTGATTTATAAGGTCGTAAATAGTGTGGGAGGAGTTGATATCAAGACCTCTTACCGCATAAGCGGTAAGAAGGACCTTGGGTGCGGAGGCGATTTCGCGTCCGACCAGCACCTTCTGCACGTTACCGCCGGAGAGCTTTCTTACCGGAGTTTCAATACTGGGGGTCTTTACGTGGAGCTCTTCAACAACCTGCTCAGCAAGGTGTCTGGGACTCTTGCGGTCAGTAAAGAAGCCTCTGCCCTTTCTAAAGGAGCGAAGCATCATATTATCGCTCAAATCCATGCCGCCGACGAGGCCCATGCCAAGTCTATCCTCGGGTACGAAAGAGAGTGTAATACCCTTTTCGGCAATACTGTAGGGATCCTTACCCAGCAGTTCATCGCGGCTTCCGTCGTCCTCAATCTAG
>JAFXFT010000028.1 GCA_017513385.1 Oscillospiraceae bacterium
ACTACCAATTATATTCTCACCAATATGTTTAAGAACGGCGCAACCTTTGAGGCTGCATTGCGCGAGGCACAGGAACTGGGCTATGCAGAGCGAGATCCTTCCGCTGACGTTAACGGTATAGATACCCTGCGCAAAACCTGCATACTCGCAGACCTTGCGTTCGGAAAGAATATTGCTCCCTCTTATGTACGTGCAGAGGGTATTACCAATGTAAGCGCTATAGATGTTGAACGCGTAAGCACCGCCGGTGCAGCAATCAAGCTTATCGGCCGCACTGTACGCCTTTCCGACGGCACTGTTGCTGCCTATACAGCACCCCATGTCCTTATGAGTGAGAATCTGCTAGTAAATGTTGAAGGCGTTTTCAACGGTATCGTAGTTCGCGGTGACGCTACAGGTGAAACGATGTTCTACGGAAAGGGCGCAGGTAAGCTGCCTACTGCAACTGCCGTCATCTCCGATATTATTGAAACCGGCAAAATTATCAAAACCGGTTCCTTCATCGGTTGGAGTGAAGCCGGGGAAGAAGTAGTCGGAGATCCCGAATTGCTTGAAAGTCGCTGGTACATCAGAGCTAATATTGACTTTGATGAGGCTGCAGTAAAGTTTGGTCAGGTCACCATGCTTGGATGCGATGAAAACGGCGCTGCCTTTATTACCGGCAGCATGAGCGGAATTCGCTGCGCAGAGCTCATTGAGGGCGTAGATGCAGTAACAGTATATCGCGTACTCGAGTAAATAAATAATAACCCGCATCGGATTAATGAGCCGATGCGGGTTTTCTCATGCAAACAGCCCGAAGCAGCGAATGCTTCGGGCTGTAATTGTATTTTAGAAGCCTCCGAAGAAGAGGCCACCGCCGGGAGCGTTGGGGATGAGGTCACCGGGGGAGCCGATGCCTATTCCTCCGGGAGGTGTGGGCGTTGTTGTGCCATGATTGCCATCGTCACTATCGTCATCACTGTCATCATCACTGTCATCATCACTGTCATCATCGTCGCCATACCAGGGGTAATCGGGAGTAGGCGTGTATACACCGCCTGGGCCGTATCCGGGAGGACGTTCGAACTTATCAGGCGAATCTGCAGTAATACTGCCGTCGGGAACATAGGGGTCACCGGTCCAGGGATCAATCAGCTCGCCGGTCAAAGGATCGATAAGCGCGCCTGTCTTCCAGTCAATTTCCCAGCCGCTGTACTTATCATAAATCTTGTCGGTAGCAGGATCGTAGATAAGGCCGGTATCGGGGTTTACAAGGAAGCCGGTTTCAGAATTCTTATACCAACCGGTTTGATTATCGATATAATGCATGGGGCATGTTTCGAGATCGTCGAGAGTGTAGGGGACAAGCTTATCTTCTACCAGTGTGGGATCAACCTCAGTGTAGCATTCTACGCTGGAATAGTAGGGATAAACAGTTACAGGTACAGGACACTTGGCAACGTCCAGAACAACATAAGTGTGTATATCCTCCATGGGGCAGTTGCCGCAGTTGAAGCCCATTGTCTCGGAACAAAGCTCTACCATTACGTGGCAGTTACAGGGTTCTACAGGAATTTTGGAGCTCTCCAAATAGAGGGTCATGGTACGGTCGCCGCGAACCTCCTTGGTGCAGGCTTCGGTTGCTCGCATACCGCTGTCAATGCAGATTGTTACCTCACGCATACCTTCGGGAATGGGGAACTGCTTAGTGGGAAGATCCTTGTGGACCTTTTCCATAACCAGCTTCCACATAGTGGTGGAGGGGTTGCTGCTGCCCATGCCTTCGGGAATCTCATAACCGGTCCATACTGCACCAATATAATAGGGGGTGTAGCCGACGAACCAACGGTCACGCCAACCGGAGGAACCACCGGTCTTACCGGCAACTGGCATATCGCTGAACTTAGCATAGAAACCGCTACCTGCGTTAACAACGTTCTGCATGAGGTCGGTCATGTAGTATGCAGTAGTGCTGCTGAGGGCGATATTGCTGTCGGGAATATTTTCGTAAATCAGGTTATCCTGAGCATCGGTAATGTGAGAATAGAGACGACCTTCGGTCCAAATACCGTTATTTGCGAAACAGGTATATGCAGATGCCATTTCGCGCACGGTAACACCTTCGGAAAGTTCACCGAGAGCCATAGGAGCATAGTCAATGTCGGTGTATCCGTCACCGGCTTCTACCAGAGAGGTAAAGCCGAGCTTCTGAGTGAGGAAGTTATAAGATGCTCTGGGGGAGAGCATATCAACCAGCTGAGCTGCAACGGTGTTTATGGAGCGCTGCAGTGCATAGCGAATGGTGATATGACCTTCGTTCTTCTCGTTATCGTTGCTGGGATACCACTCAGTGCCGCTCAGTTTACCGGCTGCGCTGTCATAGAAAGTGGTATAAGGGGTGATCATGCCATAATCCATAGCCAGAGAATAGCTGGCGAGAGGCTTGATAGTAGAACCGGGGGAGCGCTGCATATCGGTAGCGAAGTTATAGAGACGGCTGCCTTCTTTTTCCTCCATACCGCCTGCAAGTGCCACTATATCGCCGGTATAGGGATCGACAATAACCATAGCAGATTCAAGCAGCTGATAGGTACTCTTTTTGTAGCCGGCAGGAAGGTTTGCTCTGTCGGAATAAACCTCATCAACGCAGTCCTGAACTCGCTTATCAATAGTTGCATAAATCTTATAACCTGCGGAATATAGCAAATCTTCTGCAGTGTCATAGTTGACATTTTTCTGCTCCATAAGATCTTCGATGACATCAACAATAAGAGCGTCGACATACCAGGAAGTATATTCGCTGGAATCGGATTCTTCATCTTCAATTTCGGAGCCGCGATGGAATACAAGCTCCTGTGCGATGGCTTCCTCATACTCGGCTTCGGTGATGTACTCCTGATCGTACATTTCATAGAGTATGATTTCCTGACGGTTCTTGTTTCCTTCGGGGTTAATATAGGGGTCATACAGGGAAGGATTATTGGTGATACCAATTATGGCAGCACATTCAGCAATCGTTAGTTCGTCAACAGTTTTGCCGAAGTACTCGTCAGCTGCGGCTGCAATACCGTAGCAGCCCTCGCCAAGATATATCTTGTTGAGGTACCATTCCATTATTTCCTCTTTTGAGTACGTTTTCTCAAAGTCAAGGGCTCGGAATATTTCCAAAAGCTTTCGCTTTACGGTGACCTCGTCATATTCGGTAAGGTTTTTGATAAGCTGCTGAGTAATTGTAGAGCCGCCGAATGTATTAGACATGCTGAGGAACATGGAACCGAATGCACCGGCAGTACGGTACCAGTCAACACCCTGGTGGGAATAGAAACGCTTGTCCTCAATTGCTATGGCAGCGTGTTCCATATGCTTGGGAATATCCTCATAGCTTACCCATGTGCGCTTTTCGCGACCGGACAATGTCTCAAGAACCTGATAACTGTTACTTATGTCGTCCCAGTAGTAAATGACTGTAGACTGGGCGAGGGAAAAGTCTGACAGGTTGACATCGAGTTCGTCATTAAGTGAATTCTTGACGTAGCTGCCAAAAATAATGGCGAAAAAGAGCGCTGTAAGAATGCCGATAAGGAGAACGGTGGCGATTATTTTCAATATGAGATGAATGATGCCGCCGGCTGCACGGGCAGAAAGCTCGGCACCTTTATAAACGTGTTTTCTGTTGATGTTGAGTTTGAAATTGCTGAAATCTATCTTCAATTTTGCACCTCCTTGCAGGGAAAAGAAGATATTTATAGAAAGTCTGTTCAGTTTTATGCCATCTTATCCAATCCATGGATATAGTTCATTAGATTATAGCACACGAGTATGGAAAAATCAATCAAAACAGAGATTGTTAATAGTATGTTCACGGTCTGTGGCTGGGTATAAAAGGCAGAGTAGGAGGCTAAGATACGCATATAATATCAATGGAGGAATTACTTATGAAAACTGCGAGGAAATATGAGACCGCCTTTGCTATACTTTGCATTATTTGCGTTTCTGTATTTTTCGTGTCTGCATCTGTTTCTGCCGAAATAAGCAGACAGGAGGAACTTCAGGTGCGGCATATTGTCCGGACGGCAGAACCGGAGGAGTCTAATGAGCCTGCCTTTACACTTATGGAACATAACGGGAGAGTATATGTTTACCGTGCCGGAGCGCCGTTTATGATAACAGATATAGATCCGTCAGGTCTTCCAACTGCAGACAGGGAAAAGCTGCGCGCGGGAATAGCTGCAGACGATAGGGAGGAGCTGCTGGGGCTTATCGAGGATTTTGGGTCTTGAAGTTTCCTGTGCTATGGGTTAAAATAATGGCATAGATATTCAGAACGGAGGAACTTCAAATGGACGAAAATTTTGAAGCAACTTATATAACCATCACAGACGAAGATGGAAATGACCACGAGGTAGAGTTTATTTCCCGTATTACCGTAGGTGAACATGACTATGCCGCATTTTTCCCCGCAGATGTTGACGAAGACAGCGAAGAGGCAAACGTAATCATTATGTTCCGTATCGTTGAGGAGAATGGAGAAGAGCTGCTTGAGACTATCGATGACGATGATGAAGCAGAGCTGGTATATGAAAAGTTTGCTGAATCCTTGTTTGACGATGAGGAAGAGGAATAATTCTACAAAAATCCGCTATTGAAATAATGTGCGGGATATGTTATTCTATATTCAGAAAGATAACAAGTTACCCTGCCGTGTTCGTGATAGGTCTTTTTAAACCCACATTTATAAAACGGGATGCCGGACTCTTGTTGTGAATTGCAGGCCTCCCCGAATTTCGGGACGTTGGAAGCAGAGAAGCATCAAGGAGGCGACCCACCTGCCAAGCGTGCAGGTTATAAATGGGCTTACACGGCATACGCGGGGAACTTATAGAAGCTATTGAAGGACACTTACTGTGTCCTTCTTCTTTGTTTTATGAAACAATAGAATATAATAACTTAAAATGCCCCAAAAAATATTTAAAAATTATTGAACAAACGCACGAAATACTTGAAAGATTGATGTTTATAGTATATAATACCAAGGATTGATTTGGCTGAGGCCATATCATAGGCAAAAGCCATATCAAGAGGCGGCGGAAAAGTCCGTTGCTCTCAGTGCACGAAAGGAATGGTCATTTAAAATGAGCGCTTCACAGGAAAAGAAAAGACGCAGAGAAGAACGCGCAGACGGCGTTGTTGAAAGCAAGAAGGCCAAGCGCGTAAATACTGCTAAGATCAAGAAGAGAAACAGCATTATCAAGTCCGTGGTGGCAACTGTTGTTGTAGTCCTCCTTATTGTGGCTATTATCTTCAATTCCACTCTCTTTACCGCTAATATGACTGCTCTTGCTATCGGCGAGCATGATTATACTGCTGTTGAATTCAATTATTACTATCAGACTGCTTTTATCACTACCTACAATAACCTCTACTCTCAGTACGGTGAGTACACCAGCTATATCCTCAACGGCAACAGCCCCCTCGAGGATCAGCAGTATTCTGAGACTCAGTCCTGGGATGATTACTTTGAGGAAACCGCTCTGAAGAGCATGCAGCAGAGCGCAATGCTTTATGATGCAGCTATTGCAGAGGGTCACACTCTCACCAGCGATGAGCAGGCAAGCATTGATGCAACTCTCACCGCAGCTAAGTCCGCTGCTGCTGAGCAGGGCTTCGGTACCTTCAAGCAGTACCTGACCGCTTACTATGGTAAGGGCTTCAGCGAAGAGATTTATATGGACATCATCACCAGACAGACTATGGCAGGCAGCTACTCCAATGCACTTGTAGAGCGCTTTGGTGAGCAGTATACCGATGAGCAGCTCCTTGCAAAGTACGACACTGTTCGCGATGATTATGACCTTATCAGCTACTGCTACTATTTCGTAGACGGTGCTGCCGATGCTGAAAACGGTATCGATGCCGACACCGCTATGAACAAGGCATATTCCATTGCTCAGGAAATCGCCTCCGCCAAGACCGAGGAAGATTTCGCAGCTCTTGTTGCAGAGAACTGCAGCGAAGAAGAGAAGGCAACCTTTGCTGATCCCGCTGCTGTTCAGAGAAACAACATTGCTCCTTCTGCTATTTCCAGCATGTATGTTGATTGGCTTACCGATCCCGCTCGTCAGTATGGCGATTCCACTTACGGCGAAGGTACCAACGGCTACTATGTAGTTCTTTTTGTTGACAGAAACGATAACAGCTTCAATGCACAGAGCTTCCGCCATATTCTCATTCAGACTCAGAAGGACGAGAACGGTGAGCTTACCGGCGAGGCTGCTCTTGCAGCACAGGGCGAGGCAAAGTCTCTGCTCGACAAGTGGGCTGAAGATCCCACTGAGGACAACTTCGCTGCCATGGCAAATGAGCACAGCGAGGACGGCGGCTCCAACACCACCGGCGGTCTTTATGAGAATGTAATCTACGGTCAGATGGTTCCCGAAATCGAGAAGTGGCTCTTTGATTCTGCAAGAAAGCCCGGCGATACCGATGTAGTTTACGTAACCAGCACTAACTACAGCGGCGCACACGTTCTCTACTATGTTGGCGAGGGTGAGCAGTACAACATCACTCTGGCAGACAATCTGCAGAAGCAGGAAGACTATGACAACTGGATGAACGAGCGTGAACCCGATTACGCAGTAAAGACCAAGTTTGCTTTCCGCTTTGCAAAGTAAGAAAAATATGATAGAATGCGGCATACGGATATCGTATGCCGCATTTTTGAAATAATGAGGTACAGTATGGAACGCTTTATAAGAGAAGAAATGCTGATAGGTGCCGAGGCGATGAAAAAGCTCGCCGGAGCCCATGTTGCTGTGTTTGGAATCGGCGGAGTCGGCAGCTATGCTGCTGAGGCGCTTGCACGCGGCGGCGTAGGAAAGCTCACATTTATCGACCATGATACAATAGGCGAGAGTAATATAAACCGACAGCTGATAGCCTTAAGTTCCACGGTTGGCAAGTATAAGGCGGAGGTAATGGCTGACAGAGCAAGGGATATAAATCCCAATGCTGATGTTAAAGCTATTTGTGCGCTATATAACGCTGAGAATCGTGAAGCTTTCTTTGAGGAGCGTTATGATTATATTATCGATGCAATTGACCTTGTTTCTTGTAAACTGGACCTTATTGAAACTGCAATGAGTAGAGGCATTCCGATTATTTCTTCCCTTGGAACAGGTAATAAATTCGACCCCACGCAGTTTGTAATAACGGATATATCTAAAACAAAGAATTGTCCTCTTGCCCGAGTTATGCGTAAGGAGCTGCGTACCCGCGGTATAGAGCACCATAAAGTACTTTACAGCGCCGAAGAGCCTGTAAAACCAACTGAAATGGAAGCACCACCTCCCGGCAGACGCAGTATTCCCGGAAGTGTGTCATGGGTACCTTCATGTGCCGGACTTATGCTGGCAGGAGAGGTAATACAGACAATTGCAGGAATGAAATAAAATTGAACCCGCAGACCTATAAAAGGCCTGCGGGCATTTTGTTTACTTTCTAAGCAAAGCTTCGACCTGCTCAAGGTCTTCCTTTGTGTTAACACCAAGCAGCTCGTCGCCTAAATCACGGCGGCAGAGAGAAACCTTGCCGCCCTGTTCAAGAATAAGTGCAGGAACGTCGGTGAGGTAATATTCGTTCTGTGCGTTATTGCTTTTCAGCTTACCGAGACTTTCAAGAAGGGCAGGGCAGGAGAATACGAAAACGCCGCTGTTATATTCGCGAATCGCATCCTCTTCGGGTGTGCAGTCCTTCTGCTCAACAATGCGCAGGAAACTGCCTTCTGTGTCACGAACGATACGACCGTAGGGCTTCTTTTCCTCGTAAATACCTGTAAGGATAGTACACTGAGCACCACTGGCAGTGTATTCGGCGTAGAGCGCTTCATAGGTTTCACGGGTAATAAGAGGCATATCACCGCAGCATACCAAAACAGCTCCCTCGAAGCCTTCCAAAGCTTCTTTTGCCATTGCAACTGCATGACCGGTGCCGAGCTGCTGAGCCTGTTCGGCGAATACATAACCGGGGAAGGCATCGATAACCTGTTCCTTCATAAAGCCAACGATGATTATAGTGTCCTCCTGAGGAATAAAGGACAGCTTATCAAGAACATGACCAAGCAGAGGCT
>JAFXFT010000029.1 GCA_017513385.1 Oscillospiraceae bacterium
CGTCAGAATTTTTGCAAGCTGAGCGCGGGTAACCGCTGCATCGGGACGGATAGTGCCGTCCTCAAAACCGCTGATTATTCCTCTGCCGACAAGCTCTTTTACATACTTCACAGACCAGCTTTGAACCTTATCTGCATCTGTATACTCCGCAATATCTGCCTGCATATAACCGCTCGGCTGCACGCGTCCTATAATCGTCATCGCCTGCTCACGGGTCAAAGAGCTGTTAGGCGCAAAGTACACGCCCTCCACCGTATCAAGACCTGTTATTATTCCAAGGGAATACACAGCCTTGACCGAGTCCGCAGCATATGCTGGAATATCCGCACTGTCTACGAAATCAAGTGCTACATCGGCATAGAGTGAGGTATCAATGCCAAGCCAGCGGCATATCATCAGCGCGCACTGCGCTCTTGTGACAATTGCATCGGGGGCAAAATGGGTATCGTCTACACCATTTACAACATTCTGCGAATACATATATGCTACATATTCCGAAGCCCAATGCTCCTGCATATCCTCAAAGGGTGCCACCGGAGCATTAACAGCCAGTGTCAGCGAATTAGATGCAACGTTTCCGCTTTGATCCTTGGCTGTTACGCTAATTCTGCGGTATCCGTCTACGGGCTCTACGTAAGCAGCCGCAATACCCTTATTTGCATTGTATGCAAATTCGATTTCACGGCCATCGCTGTAGATAGTTATATTCTCTTCTGCCACGGCAGCGTCAATATTATCTCCAAGGACCACGCTGATATTGCCATTATCCTCGTCGATACTTATATCCGGAGGAAGCAGATCCGTTTCACTGGTAGTAGAGGCGCATATCTGGTCTATCCATGCGTTGCCTCCCTCTTCGCTCATAACAACCAGCTTTTCGACATCAAGATCTGCCGGTATGGGCACAATTATTTGATGCCACCCTGCGGTTTCAATGTTCATCAGTTCTATTTCACTGCCATCGGACATAGCAAAAGCAAGCTTAGTGTTCTTTCTGCTGCCCTTTATCCACATGGACAGGTAGCGTAACTTTTCTTCCATGGAAATGGGGAACTCTGCCTCAAATCGTCCGTTTTCATCGGGCTCATATTCTACTCTAAGGCTTTGGTTGCCAAATCGCACATTATCCTTGGATGTTTCAAGCTTCAGACCCTGCACATCGGTTTCATAGGCTTCAAAGCTTTCAAATTCACGTATTTCAGCGCCTACTGTTATATCTATCGCCGCAGAACACGATCCGGCCTTTACCACTATCCGGCCGGTCCCCTGCCGTTCACCGGCTGTGAAAACTCCGTTTTCATCTATACTGCCGATATCACCGACAACTTCCCATTTATATCCGGACGCGCTGCTGTATATTTCCATTCCATCATATACAGCTTTGGCAAACAATGCTGCAGACTCTCCGGTATACACGTTAAGGGAGCTTATGGCACTTCCATGCACATCCTTATGCAAGGTTATGCTGTCTGGTGTATCAATAACGGTTATTGTGGAAACATCCGTCATGCCGCCAACGTATGCAGTCAGGTCGTATGTTCCCTTCATTTTTGCCGTATAAATACCTTCGTAGTTGATCGCACCGCCGTTGGATATCCACCACACCTTTTCGTTAATATCGGTAGGGCGTGAGGTTTCGTCAGCTCCTCTTACCTCCATCTGTACCTCAGAGCCAAAGAGGACTACAGGGTCATTAGGATAAACGGCAACCTGCTGCAATCTGCCGCTGCCTTCATTTTTTGCAACAAGCATAATGAAGTTGCTGACGGAGCGTTCACTGCCGTAAGCGGATTTATTTATCTGCGTAATAGTGCTGTCTCCTATATACTGCGCCTGCAGATTGGTAGATCCGCCGCCGTCCAGCAGGCAGGCTTCTACGCACCCCAGTTCAATCAGTCGCTGCGCCAGCTCCGGCACTTCCATGCCAACGCTATAGCCCGCTTGACGTCCGTCCACAGTGTAAAATACAATACTTCCGTTTTTGCGTATACCCACTGCAGTTCGTGGAGAAACGCGCTCATCGTCAGCTTCGACTACATACTTTCCGTCGTCTACTATCTTATACAGTGCGCCGACCGCATAATCTATATCATTCCATGATTTATCTGCAGTTACCTTGAATTTTATTTTATCACCAACTGCAAGCCCTTTAACGGCATTCATACGCCAATCGTCACTGTCCTGCGTCAAAGAAAGAATAAACTTCCCCTCACGCATGCTCAGCTCGGTATCTGCAGAAACCACTTCTTCAACGGTAAGCTCAGCTTCTGTATTCACTTTGAGCTTATAATCCTCCGGACAGGACAGGATTACATTAATAGTGGGTACTGTATTTTTGGTAGTGTAGGAATATGTATCTGTATAGAGATAGAAATCGCTCTTCGTGATTTCCTTATTTATTCCATATACCCTGTATTCAGTACTGCCAATGGTAACGGACGCACTGGTGGCAGGCTTGCCAATCTGCGCCGAACCATCGGACCGGAATCCAACAGACCAAAGACCTCCGTCCGAGCTGTGGAGTACACCCTCGGTAATAAGCATACCTATAGGCTGATATGTAGACAGCACGTAATAATCGCCGTTAATACCGCCGATAACATTCCAATCCTTATTTCTAAGCAGACCTGCCATGGTGTCAAAGTTACCGTAGTTGCACACCTTTGAGCCATATACCACCACCGGCGTTACATGAGGGTTGGGCTTATATTCAATATAATGCTCATTCTGCAGGCACTCTTCGTTTTCTTCATTCGTATATGTGAAAACGGATTCGTGCAGGCTTGTATTCATGCCTATAGGCATGCTGCTCTCATAGTGCACCTGACCCAACGCACCTGCGCTGAGTTCAAGACACATTATCGCCGCAATCAAAGCAGCTGTTCTTTTCAAAACTTTCATTTTCTTCATAATGCAATCCCTATATTTATGCAAAAGCTACTCTTTTGCTGCCATACTGCCTTCTTACTACTTACGTTTATTATATCATACACTTTTTTTCACATCAATAAAATCAAGGCTGCAGTAATAAATTACCACAGCCTTATATTTAATTATTCAATTCTGCGGAGTCGATAAGGGCAACCTCAATATTATGCAGCTCAAGCTTTTTGATAACGCCAAGGGTAACCTTATCGCCTACTGCAAGAGCATTTTTCACTTCATTGAGCTCATCCATGCTGGAAATCTTCACTCCGTTTATGGACACGATTATATCACCGCGGGTAATACCCTGAGTGTAGGCATCGGACTCCTGATAAACCTTTTCTACAAAAATACCAACCGGCATTCCGTAGTAAGCCGACACGGACAATGGAATATCAATAAGATCAAGCCCCAGTGCAGGACGACCGGCAACATATCCAAAAGCCAACAGCTCATCGACTATAGGCTTTGCAACACTGATAGGAACTGCAAAGCTCAGATTTTCAAGGTTATAGCCTTCCGACATATCGGTGTTGATTATACCTACTACCTGACCATGCTCATTGATAATCGGGCCTCCTGAGCTTCCGCTGCCGCTCTGAGCACTTGTCTGGAAAACAGTAACCGGAAATCCACCGTATTTAACGGTTCCGCAAAGCGAGGAAATTACACCGTCGGTAATAGAAAAGCTGCCTTCTACGGGATTACCGATAGATACTACGCTCTCGCCTACCTCAACCGTTGAAAAATCGCCAAACTCGGCGGGAACGAGATTTTCCACCTCTATTTTTATTACTGCAATACCGCTTGCAAGATCCTCGCCTACCAGATATGCAGGATATTCTCCGCCTCCGTAAAGCTTCACGTTGATGTATCCGGAGTTATCCACAAGGTGAGTATTGGTAATAATATAGCCGTCGTCACTCATAATGATGCCACTTCCCAGTACATAGCGTGTAAAATCAGCGTTTGTACTGCTTATGGAAACAACAGACGGGGCGCACTTACGATAAATGCTCTTAACCGAAAGGACATCATCGTCCTCGTAGATGTCGCTCACATTGAGCATTTCTCCAACTTCCGCGCCGGGAGGAGCTATATACATTCCCTCATTAGACGAATGTACATTATTGCCCACTATCTCGAAATCAGCCGAATTATGTGCATTTTTTCCCGGTTCACCGGTCATATTCATCATGCCGTGCTTAACACCCGGACCAACTACCGCGTTATAGAAGAAAAACATGTACACACAGCTTGCAATAGTTGCCATAATACAGGCTCCTGCAAGCATGGCAAGGATAACATTTTTACGCTGATATCTTCTTTCCTTACCGGACTCAGCAGGTGTGGTATATGCCGAGTCTGAATAGTATTTGCCCGGGTCAAAAGCTTCGAATTGCTCAGTTTCTCTGTCCATATACTCTCACCCACCTTTCTTTCATGATTATAGCATTCTATGCTCCGAATATGTTAATACATTGTAAATCTATCACTCGGCGATGGTAAGGGAGAATACAAATTCCGTCTCATTATTTTCACTTCTTACCATTATTTTCTCGCCATAGCTGTTTATAACACTTTTCACTATATAAAGGCCAAGACCCACGCCATCCTTATCCATGCTTCTGGACTTATCGGACTTATGGAATCGGTCAAATATATGGGGCAGTTCATTTTCGCTTATGGTATCTCCGGAGTTTTTGATAGATACATAAACCTTGCTTTCCTGCTTCCAAATCTTAACGCATACTGAGCTTTTTTCGTATGCAAACTTGACCGCGTTATCCAATATATTATAGCAGACCTGAGTTATTCCGTCCTGTTCGCCTCTTACCACAATTTCATCGTCGGGTATTTCAGCCTCTATTTCAAGACCTTTGGCGTTTATGCGTCCTTCAAGGCTGAGTATCGCCATTCTTACTGTTTCGCAGATATTACACCTGCTGTTTTTTACAGCGTCCTCATTTCTGCCCTGCACTGCCGATATATCCAGCATTCGGCGCACCAGTCTTGACAGGCGGCGTGTTTCATCTGAGATAACCGTAAGATATCGCTCTCGGTTTTCCCATGGTATCGTACCGTCAAGCAATCCATCCGCATAGCCGGATATGGTGGTCATGGGGGTTTTCAGTTCATGGGATACGTTGGCTATAAATTCCTTGCGCTGTCTTTCCGAGCGTTCCAGTGAATCCGCCATCTGATTAAAGGCCTCGCTGAGTTCACCCATTTCGTCAGGTCTGTCATACCCGCTTACACGCACGGTCATGTCGCCTTTCCCAAAGGCTCGCGCAGCTGCCGCCATCTCGCCGAGTGGTGCAAGCTGCTCTTTCGACATAAACCAATACACTATAAGGACAGCAATTATAATAATCGCTGCTATAACCACGAAAATACCGAAAAACTCCTGCCACATTGAGGTAATACCCTCAACATCAGCCGCTGCAACAACATATCCTATAACCTCGCCGCTATAAGGGCTGTGCACAGCCGAGCATGCTACATACTTTTCCACATGGAAATATGTCTCCATATCTGTTCGCAGGCATACAGCGCTGTTTGCTGCCAGACTGCTTACCGTCTGCATTGGCAGCACACTCCCGATATGGCTGCAGAACACATCATTATCGGAGCAGGAAGATACCCTGCCCTCAGTATCGCAGATGGAAATATGCGTGCCGGCAGCTTCAGCTATTGTGGAAATCGTCATACGAAGATCCCAATCATTAAGATCTGCGTCCACACTTTTTGCGCCTGCAGTATTGGCAACTACCTGAGCCGTAGATGATATGGTAGCGCACTTATCCTCAATTATATGGCGGTAGCTGAAGCCTGAAAACGCCAGCGCAAACATGACTATTCCCACCAGAAAGACGGCTATTGCAGCGAAGTAATTTCTTGTAAGAATACTTTTCTTTCTCATTCGTCTATAGTTTCAAACTTGTATCCGACACCCCAAACTGTTTTAAGCACCCATTTGCCGCTTACACCGTCAAGCTTCTCGCGCAGGCGCTTGATGTGAACGTCAACAGTTCTGGAATCTCCGAAATAGTCAAAGCCCCATACTTCATCAAGAAGCTGATTGCGGGTAAATACTCTGTTAGGAGATGCAGCCAAATGATAAAGCAGTTCCATTTCTTTAGGAGGAGTGTCAACCTTCTTTCCGTCAACAAGCAGCTCATAGGAGTCGAGATTTATTACCAGCTTATCGTAGGTAAGCTTTTTCTCTCCGCCTGCTTCTCCACCCTTTCTGCGCAGTACGGCATGAACGCGGGCAATAAGCTCCTTGGCGTCAAAGGGCTTGACCATATAGTCGTCGGCTCCCATTTCCAAACCACTGACCTTATCGTATGTTTCGCCTTTGGCGGTCAGGAAGATGATGGGGACGTCGGAGAATTTACGAATACCCTGGCAGACAGCCCATCCGTCCATCTCAGGCAGCATTATATCAAGAATAATAATACTGGGTTCAAAGACCTTAGCTTCTGCCAAACCTGTTTTTCCGTCATCTGCGGTTCTTACGGTAAAACCGTCCTTCTCCATATAAAGGCGGATAAGCTCAGCTATATTGCCGTCATCTTCTATTATCAGCGCTTTTTTATTCACAGATATCCCTCCGTACAAAAAGTCACACTTTTTAGCTTATTATACTTCAATTATATCTTATTAGGCAAACATTAACATGAACAATTTGAAAATTTCCAATAAAAAAAAGACACCCCGCATATGCAGGGTGTCTGTAGAAAACGCAATTAAGCTTAAATTACTTAATCTCAACCTTTGCGCCAACTTCTTCGAGAGCCTTCTTAACAGCCTCAGCCTCGTCCTTGGAAACGCCTTCCTTGAGCTTTGCAGGAACAGCCTCAACAAGAGCCTTAGCCTCAGCCAGACCAAGACCGCCAACAACTTCACGAACAGCCTTGATAACCTTGATCTTCTCGGAACCGAAGTCGGTCATGATAACGTCGAACTCGGTCTTCTCTTCAACAGCAGCAGCGGCAGCAGCGGGAGCAGCAGCAACAGCAGCAGCAGCGGCGGATACGCCGAACTCATCTTCGAGAGCGTGTACGAGCTCTGCGAGCTCGAGAACGGTAAGAGCCTTAACTTCTTCAATAAGAGCAGTAATCTTTTCGCTAGCCATTTTTAAATTTCCTCCTAAATATGTGACTTGTGCAGCTATCTATTATTCAGCTGCTGCTTCGGGTTCGGCAACGGAGCCGCCGCCATTCTTTTCTGCGATCTGGTTCAGAACAACTGCAAGGCTGGTGATAGGAGCAAGCAGAGTACCAAATACCTGGCTGTAGAGGGCGTCCTTGCTGGGCAGCTCGGAGATCTGAGCGATCTCGGCGTCATTAAGAACCTTGCCTTCAATGAAAGCAGCCTTGATGGTGAAGATGTCCTTCAGCTTCTTGGAGTAGTCGTTGATAACGCGGAAAGGAGCGATGGGATCGCCGGTGCTGGTTGCGAGAGAAGTGGTACCATTGAGGATACCATTCATTTCCTGCAGACCGCAGTTGTCAAGAGCAAAGCGGGTGAGAGTATTCTTAACAACGGAGTATTCAACTTCGTTCTTACGGAGCTCGGTACGAAGTTCGGTGTCCTGGGCAACGTTGATGCCCTTGTAGTCCACGAACACGCCGGAGCTGGCGTTCTGAATACGCTCGGTCAGTGCTGCGACAAGTGCCTGCTTCTCGCTGAGAACTTTTGCGTTAGGCATTGTTTACACCTCCGGGGTAATTTCGTTGCGCCCGAAAAAGAAAAAATCTTCATGCACAAAGACATGAAGACAGAAAGCAATCAAAATATTGATGCTGTCCTCGGCAGGATTTACACTTTCGCAACCTGCTGTCTTTGGAGCGCTTCAATACTATATCAGCCAAACCTTAATATGTCAAGAGTTTTTTTGAATATTTTTGCATTTTTTTACAAGTTTCCGCTATAAAGCATTATTGCGGAAACTGCGCACAGGGGTGCGGTTTCACAGCGGAGGATCCGGGGACCCATGCTGGCGCAGACAAGCCCTGCCTCTTC